>CAZJNA010000001.1:0-74407 GCA_964547325.1 uncultured Opitutaceae bacterium
TGTCCTGCGCCCCGGTGTCCACCTGGGAGGCGACCTCGCGGAGCTGCATCTCGGTTTCGCGCAGGCTGGCGCCCGCCGCGTCGATCCGCTCCTCGAGGCCGGCGCGCCGGGTCGCGGCGAGATTGGCGCCATTTTCCGCCGCTTCCTTCTGCGAACGAAGGTCGAAGACCGCCTGCTGCGCGTCCTGGACCCGCTGGTTCAGCCGGCTCCGGTGCGACTTCTGCTCGTCCACGCCCGCCTGGCGCTCTTCGAGCCGCGCGCGCCGCTCCTCGGCGGCGCCGCGCAGCGCGGCAACGGCGGTTTCGAGACGGCCGAGCTCGGCGGCGAGCTGGAGATGCTGCCGGCCGCTCGAGGCCAGGCTCAGGTGGCGCAGCCGGTGGCTGAGCCTCTTGTAGCGCATGGCCTTTGCGGCCTGCCTGCGCAGGCTGCCGATCTGGCGCCCGACTTCGCCGACGACGTCGGCCACCCGAACCAGGTTCTGGTCGGTCAACGCAAGCTTGCTGAGCGCCTCGCGCCGCTGGCTTTTGTATTTCGTGATGCCGGCGGCCTCCTCGAAAACCGCGCGGCGCTCCTCGGGCTTCGACGAGAGGATCTGGTCGATCTGACCCTGCGCCATGATCGAATAGCTCGTCCGCCCGACGCCCGTGTCCATGAAAAGCTTCTGGATATCCTTCAGCCGGCAGGCCTGGCCGTTGAAGAAGTATTCCCCCTGGCCGTCGCGGTCCACCCTTCGCATGATCTCGATCTCGTGGAATTCGCTGCCGAGCTGCTTTTCGCAGTCGGTGAGGAGAAGCGCCGCCTCGCAGATCTGCGACGGGCGCCGGGTGTCCGTGCCCTCGAAGATCACGTCCTGCATCTTGCCGCCGCGGAGCGCCTTCGCGCTCTGTTCGCCGAGCACCCAGCGGATCGCGTCGGCGATGTTCGACTTCCCGCAGCCGTTGGGCCCGACCACCGCGGTCACGCCGGGCTCGAATCGAAGGGTCGTTGAATCGGGAAAGGATTTGAAGCCGTGAAGCCGGAGTGCCTTGAGATACATGCGTGCGCGAACATGCGAGAGCCGTGTGTGCGCGCGCGCAAACGAAAAAGCTTAGCTAACCGCCCGGATTGGAATTGTAGGACGACTGCTGCGCAGCCGCGGCCCCAAGATTTTCCGCAATGTTCGCCACCACGGGCGCAAACCAGAGCATGATCGCCGCTATGGTAGCAAGTATGGCCTTCGCCACCCCGTGATGCGTCACGAAATAGTAGGCGATCCCGAGGCCTATTAGGCTCAGGAACTTGAGGATGGCATAGACGTAGCCCGTGAGGTTGTTGAGCCCGTTCTGCAAACCCGCGTCCATGTTCTGGGGGCCGTTGAAGACCGCACTGGCGCTTTGGGCGTGGGCTGGGGTGGCGAGAAAGACCAGGGCCACGCCGGCGGCGATCATGAGGAGGAGTTTTTTGTCCATGCCAGGATAATAGCAAGCGACGGCTCCGCCAGCGGAACTCGTTCCCAGCGGGCCACCATCAGCCCGTGATCAGCTTCAGGGCGATCTGGGCGGACTGGTTGGCCTGGGTGAGCATGGAGGCGCCGGACTGGACGAGCACATTCCACTTCGCCAGGCTGGTGGTCTCTGCGGCGACATCGACATCGCTGATGTGGCTGATGGCCGATTCCAGGTTGGTCTGGTTGGTCGTCAGCAGGGTCGAGGCGAAGTTGAGCCGGCTTTGCTCGGCGCCGTTCTGGGCGCGGGCCGTGGCCACGTCCTGGATGGCCCCCGTGATCGTCGACAGGGAGAGGTTGCCAAGCGATGAGGCAGAGGCCACCGAAGAGAGATTCGACGAGGGAGTGGTGGCGACGAAGTTCGAGATTTGGATGGGGGAAGCGAGGGCGCCCTGGACGTAGAAGAGGAATCGCGTGTTCCCGGTGTTGCCCGTAAGCGGATCGGGGTCGGTATTCGTTTGCGGTGTGCCGTCGAGGGAGAAGGTGATGTTGCCCGAATTGTCGCGGTTCACCTGCATGCTGTGGGTGGCGCCATTGGAGAAGGGGGTGACGAAGTCGACCCCGCCCCCCACGGTATCCTCGAGGCTCATCCCCCAGGGCCCGTTGCCGGAGCCGGCGCTGCTGATGTCGAAATTGATCTGGAAGGCCCCGCTGAAGTACTGGTTGGTTCCCGCCGCGGCATTGGTGTGCAGGCTGAGGACGCCGCCCGAGATGGTCGCCAGCCCGTTGGTGGTGAAATCGCTGAAGCCTGAGACGAGGGTGGTCGATCCCGTGGCGTAGACGTCGGCCTGGTTCACGCTCACGTCCCCGGTTGAGCCCAGGTCATCGGTGGTGGCGGCTGTGAGGTTGTTGGTTCCGAAAAGGCTGATCCCGTTGAACTTCTCGCTGCTCACAGCGGTCAGCTCTCCCTGGAGCTGGGCGAATTCGTCGTCGTAGTTCGCCAGGTCGGTGGTGTTCTTGGTCGGATCCTTGAAGAGCGCGGCCAGCTCGGAAATCCGGTCGAGGATCGAACCGGCTATCTGGAGGCCCCCATCCTGGGTCTGCGCATAGGAAACGACGTCGCCTAGGCCGCTCTGCAACGCGGTCTGACGGTCAGCCGCGGAGTTCAGCTTCATCGCGACGGCCAGGCCGCCGGCGTCGTCCGAAGGGTTTACGATCTTCGAGCCGCTGGAAAGCCGGCTCAGGCTCACCTGGAGCCGGGAATTCGAACTCGCTAGATTGTTGGCAGCGATGGTCGCCGCCGTATTGGTATTGATAACGACTGACATGGCCTTCCTTGGAACTGTCCGTCACAACGTCCGTGTCGTGCCGCGCCGAGAAGAAGTCGGACACACTTTCACACCGATGGGTGCGGGTATCTCTTCGGCTCTCCCGGGGCCAAAATGCAACGCCGGCGAATTTTTCCCAAAAATTCCTTAAGTTTTGACGGACGCCGCCCATTTTTTCAGTGGCTTGCGAGTTCCTCGCTGGACAGTGTGGCACGCCGTTTTCCAAATCCGAAGGTCACTGCGCCACCATGACTTCCGGCAGGTGCGCCCAAAAGACTGCTCTGGTAGGATCAGTCCCATGAACCGTCCAAGTCAGGCTCACAAAACTCCCCTGTCGCCCGATGACATCTAGCCTTTCCCGCACCCATCTGCAGCTGCCGCTCCTGGTCGCATCATCCCTGCTCGTGGGAATCCTCATGAGGTTTGTCGTCGGACTCAGCCCCGTCTGGTGGATGGCATGGCTCGTCCCGGCACCCCTGCTGATCCTGGCATTCCGATTGGCGCAACGGGATGCGTGGTGGACGGTCTTTCTGGCTGCCCTGGTCGGCGTCAGCGTCAATTTTCACTACCGTCTCCTGATCTTCGGGCCGCTGAAGGCCGCCGAGGCCACGGCCGTCCAGGCCCTGGTGTTCGCCCTCGTCGTCATGCAGTCGAGGCGCCTGGTTCTCCGCTACAAGGCCGCGTGGACGGTCCTCGCCTACCCCGTGCTCTGGGTCGCTCTCGACACCCTGGCTGCAGTCCTGAGGGACTCAGGCAACGAGGGCACCGTCGCCTATTCGCAGGTCGATTGCCTTCCGATCCTTCAGGTCGCCTCGCTTTTCGGCATCGGCGGACTTCTATTCCTCGTCACGCTCGTTCCCTCGACGCTCGCGCTCGCTTTCACATTTGGAAGCAAGGTGCGCGGAGCGTGGCTCGCCTATGCGGGGACGCTCCTCGTCCTGGCCGCTTCGATCGCCTATGGGGTGGCGCGGTTGCAAAAGCCGGCAATGGGCCGGGAGACGGCGCTCGGGCTCGTGGCAATCGACGACGCAATCGGGCTGAAAGCCTCCCCCGCTTACATCAAGTCCATCTGGAACGCGTACGACAGCCATATCTCCTCGTTGAGCGCGCAGGGCGCGGAGATTATCGTCCTCCCGGAAAAGACCGGGATGGTGACGCCGGCGACCGCTTCGCAATGGCAGCAGCACCTGGGAGGATTGGCCGCAAGAAATCATGTGTGGCTCGAGGCGGGAGTCGGCATCGACGACGGCGCGGGGCGCGTCAATCGCGCGTGGCTGTTCTCGCCGGAAGGAACCTTGGCGGCCGCCTACGACAAGCAGCACCTGGCCCCGGGGGAACATGGATTCGTCGCCGGGAACAACCTCGCCGTTCAAGGCATAAACGGCCACGCCTACGGCCTGGCGATCTGCAAAGACATGTTCTTCGCGGCACTCGGGCGGGCCTATGGCGACCGGGATGCCGCCGTGATGCTCGTTCCGGCCTGGAATCCCACCTTCGAGGACGCACGGGCTGAGGGCCTCAATACGCTGACTCGAGGCGTGGAAAGCGGATATGCGGTCGTCCGCGTGGCGCGCGAGGGATACATGACGGTGAGCGACGCCTGCGGCCGGATCGTTGCCGAGAAGAAAAGCAGCCCGCTTCCCGGAAGCGCCCTGCTCGCCAAGCTGACGGTGGCCGACCGGGTGCAAACGCTCTACAGCCGGATCGGCGACCTCTTCGGCTGGATATGCGTCGCCGCGAGCGCGGTCCTGTTATCGATCGGCCGGAGGCGGCAGCAATGATTCAAATACGCCAGGAACGAGCGGAGGCAACTTGACAAGCGCGGCCGCGGCCCGCGCACGGGTTGCTATCATAGGGGCATGCGCGCACCCGCGGCCCTGCTCCTGACCGGCGTTCTCGCCGCATTCCATCCGGTTCGGGCCGCATCGGAAAAGGCGGAGTCCCCCGCCCCGCTCATCCCTCTGAGGATCCCGGGCTATGAACTTCGCACCCTGGACGTCACAAAAAGCGTGCTCTTCCAAGTCGGCGGATCCCGGGTCGAGGTGTCCGTTCCGATCTTCCTTTATTATCCGGTCCCGGGCGCGGCCGGAGCCGGGCCGATCCTCCGCCAAACGCAGGCCGCCCTGCGAAAGCTGACGAAGAAGAGCGAGTGGACGGCGGAGGAGATCCAGGAGGTCATGGGCGGCATCGATCAGGCCGAGCGCCTGCTCGATGCCGCGGCGGGCCCGGGCGAGCCGTCTCCGGCCCAGAAAGCCGGGCCATAGCCATCGAGGCATCATGCTCACGGTCCGCTACCACCAGCAGCTCGGGCGATCGATCGTCATCTGGGGCGTGTTCGCCCCGCGCGACTTTGGCGCCCTGATCGCGGCGCTCGCCCTGAACATGCTGATCCTCGACAGCAATTGGGGAATGGTCGCCGTCCTGGCCGGCTATCCGGCCTACCTCGCCGCATTCCGTCTGGGACGCCCTCCCGGCCACGACTCCCATTACTTCCGATCGCTGCTGGCCCCGCGCATGCTCCGGCCGGGCCGCTCGGAATCGCGCCCATTTCTCAGGCGGACCGAGGGCCCATGACCACCAGTCTCATGAGAAAATTCCACAGGACGAACGAATTGGATGGACGGACCCTTGATCGCGAGCTGTCGCCGCTTGCGCTGCGCCGCGGAACCGTGATCAACCAGGACCGGTCGCTCGGCTGCGGATTCCGCCTGGACGCACCCTACACCCCCACGCTTTCGGACGAGGGAATCGAGGGGATATACGCTGCCCTCGGCGGTTTCCTCAATGCGCTGCCGGAGCACTTCGACATCCAGGTCACCTGGACGCAGCATTCGCGCTGCACGGAATTCGAAAGGCGCCTCGGCCTCCAGGAATTCAGCGCGGGCCTCGTCGGCGAGGTGCAACGCGAACAGCAGGAGAACATCCTCGGCCTCATGCGCGAGGGGCAGCTTCGCTGGATCGAGGTCTACCTCATCCTGGTGCGCAAGGTTCCCCTGACTGAATCGGCGCTCCGCAGGGACTCCGTCCGCGCCGGGGGAAAGCCCGGGCTTTGGCAGAAGGCGCTGGGCTATTTCGCAGACGCTCGCGGCCAATACCAGTTCGATTGCGCGCAATTCGCAGCGGCAGAGGCGGAGCTGGCAACCCAGGCACGGACCCTGGCGGCGGCCCTGGACAGCCTCGGCTGGTCCCCGGAGGCCCTGGATGACGACGCCGTCACCCGGCTGTTTTACCAGCGATGGAACCCCCGCCAATTCGAGGCGGGCGCCGGCCCAATCGGGGGCCCCGGACACGCCGGGGTGCCGTTCACGGAGAGGTTTGCGCACAGCGATTTTCGCTGGGATCCGGAGGGCCGGTCGGTCCCTGCCGGAATCGCCGAGCTCGACGGGTGGCTCCACAGCGTCCTCACCCTCTACGAGCCGCCGGCGTCCCTGTCCCGGCCCGTTTTCGAGGACCTCCTGCTCCTCTGCGGCGTCTTCCGGGCGGAGCTCGTCGTCAATGCCGAGCGAGGCGACCGGCTCGGCCGCCTGAAGCGCCTGCGGACCCTGCTGCGCCAGCGCCAGTCCGACCCCGCGACGTCCAGCGACCCCGCAGAGCGGGCCGCAACACTTCAACTGGCGGAAGAAATGGAGGAAATGGGGGGAAACTCCGAGGGCACGTGGCGCGCCGCGTGTTATCTCCACCTGTGGTCGGAGGATGAAGCCGCGCTCCGCGACCAGGTCGCCGCGGTCCTTTCGCTGGCGCGCGCGCGCGACATGGTTCTCATACACGAACGAAGGGCCCTCTGGGCCTACTGGCGCGCCATGCAGCCGTTCTGGACGCAGGACAAGGACCGCTTCCGCCTCCTGGACTATTCCACCCGTCAGCTTGTGCGGCTGCTGCCGCTCTTCGGACAGCCCGCGAATCTGCCGGAAGGAAAGGCTGTCGGCGTCCTCTACCAGACCGCCTCGCGCAGCGTCTTCAACTGGATCGTGCCCGACGAGAGCCTCTTCTCGAATCCGCACTACCTGATCGTGGGGGGGACGGGCTCGGGCAAGTCGGTCCTCCAGGACGAGAACCTGATCGCGATGCGCCGTCTCGGCGCGAAGGCCGTGATCGTCGACCTCGGCGGCTCGTTCGGGAACTTCTGCGACTGCAGCGGCGGGGTCTACATCGACTACGACATAAAAAGCCGCGCCAACCGGCTGAATCCGCTCTGGCTTCCCCCGGGGACCGCTCCGGACGCGGAAATGCTGCGTTCGCGCGCGCTCTGGCTTGAGAGCCTTGCCCGGGACAGGGGCGAGCGCCTCGCCGGCGACGACCTGGCCGTTCTCGAGGAAGCCATTCGCAGGGCCTATTTCCGCGACCTGGACCAGCCGGTTTTCCTGCGCCACGTGCGGGCCGCCCTGCTGCGGGACGAGCGCGGGGCCGCGCTCGCGCACCGCCTGTCCCCGTGGTGCGAGGACGGCTCGCTCGCCAACCTCTTCGACGGCCCCTCCCAGATCGATCTGTCCGCACCCGTCCTTGTCTTCGATCTCAAGCGGGTGATCCACGACCAGCGGGACGATCACCTCGCCCGCGCGATCTTCAATTCGATCGTCGGCGCGGTGTCCAACCTGTCGCTCGGCTCCGGACCCGAGCCGAAATTCCTGACCTTCGACGAGGCGGGCATGATGCTGAAGGACGAGGCGACCGCCGAATTCATGGAGTATTGCTTCCGCACCCTCCGGAAGACGGGTGTGGCGGTCTGCGCGATCACGCAGGGCATCGAGGATTTTCTCGCAAACAGCCGGGCGCGCAGCGCCTTCGTCGGGGCCGCGGACAACCTCTTCGTCCTGAAGCAGGACAACCACGATAAGGCCCGGCTGATCGCGCAGGAGAAAAACCTCTCGGCTCGGGAGACTCAGCATATCCTTTCAATAAACACCGTGCCGGGAGCTCACGCCGAATTCCTCCTCATCCAGAAAACCCCGCGCGGGCAGCGGACCCTTCACCTCGTCAGCGGCTCGACGCCGCTGAAGTACGCCTTCACATGCAATTCCCGGGAGGACCGGCGCGAGATGCGGACCTACGCCCAGGAGGGGCTGACACGCGCGGATGCCGTGCGCCGGTTCGCCCGGGAGCATCCCCGCGGCATTTTCTCGTCCCGGGCCCGCGCTCACCCATGACACCGAAGCGCGGTCGAATTCCCTTCGGATTCGTCCTGATCGGGGCGCTGGGCGCATGCGCCCAGCCGCTTTCACAGCCGGCGCCGTCCCAGCCCCTTCTGCCCGCGGCTGGCCAGGCGGCGGCCCTCGACGCAAACGCGCAGGCGGCGGCCGATGCCGCCAGGCGGGACGAGCGCCAGAAGATCATGCAGCAGTATTGGTACGAGAACACGGAGGCCCCGGAAGGCGGCCCGCGGCCGGAATCATCCGCTCCAAGGCCGCTCAATTACCCGGCCGGCTCCTACGGCGGAATCAATTTCGGCCCGCGCTCGGCGCCGGACCCCTCGCTCGCGGAGCCCGGGCGATGAGGAAGGCCGCACGGTTCTCGCTGGCGCTCGCCTGGCTCGCGTGCCCGGCCGCCGTCCATGCCCTGTTCGGCGTCGGGGACATCGTCTTCGACCCGGCAAACACGGCCCAGACGATCAACGTGCTGCGCCAGGCCCAGCAGGAGTTCGACCGCCTCGGATCGCTGCTCGGTGTGTCCACGAAACAGTATGACCAATTGCTCGGCCTTGCCGCTGCGCTGGGCAATCCGGCGGAGTCCGGTCAGCTGTCGCAAGCCGCCTCCCCCGGACAATTGCAGGCGGCGATCCGATCCCTTCCCGGCCTCGAAAACGCAGACCTGGGATCGCTTTTCGACGCCAACGGGATCCTCGACGCCTTCATGGGGGTGCCGGCCGATCGCTGGGCCGAGGCCGTCGGGAATCCCGGCGCCTTCTACCGCGCGGTCCTGGTCGATCCCGCAATCGCGCGCGTGGGAGCCTCGGCGGGCCTAACCTCGGCGGCGGTCGCCTACGCGCAGTGGTACGCAGCCCGTTCCCCGGAGGACAGGCTCAACCTCGGCTCGCGCGCCCCGGCCGACCTCGCCTCCGTGCTGGCGGCGGACTGGCTCGACAACGCGAGGAATCGCCGCGTGAACCTCCAGGCGCTGGCCGCGGAGGCCCAGCTCGCCGGAGCCCAGGCAGGCCGGGCGCGAACGGTTTCCGAACAGCAGCACACGCGGGCCCGACTCGGCGCCGACACGAATTCGATTCTCCTCGAGTCGGCCGTCCAGAATACGGAGGCGGGGGAAGCCACCGTCCGGGCGCTCCAGGCGCAGAACAGAATCATGCAGGAGCAGGACGACAGCCGGAGGAACGCCGACGAGGTGCAGCTCGACGCCTGGTAGCCCCGCGATGCCGATCGGAGGGACCACGATTTCCGCGGGCATTGCGGACTCCCAGCTGCAATTGGAAGCGCTGGCGTCCTCCGGGGCCGGGCCGGACAGGATCGCGCAGCTGGCGAGCTCCTACAGGTCGAGCGGCGGGGGGCCCACCCTGGCCATCCTCGGCTTCAATCCGTTTCAGGCAGTCGCAACGGGGCCGTTCCATTTTCTCTACTGGAGCGTGGTCGTCATCTTTCTGGGCATCATGGCGGTGACGGCCATGCAGCAGTCGCTTCGCGGACGGCAGACGGTTCTTGCGCGGCATCCCCTCGCCGCCCTGGCCCAGGTCAACTTCCGGCTGCTGATCGGCGTTCTCATCATCGCCAACACACCCCTCCTCTACGCCCTCCTGATGACGGTGAATGGCGCGGTGTCGCAGGCCGTGCAGGCGATGGCCGCGCAGTCGGCAGCCGGCTTCCTGCAGGCGGGAGGCATCGGCGCCCTCACCTTCGGGCAGGCGAGGATCGAGGCGATCCGCAATGCCTCCACGAGGCGCGCAATCGCGCTTCACCCGGCTGGCGCGTCACGGGCGGAGATGGAGGAATTGGGCGCCTGGTACAATGCCATGGCAGCCGCGATAAACGCCTCGATGTCCGGCCATTCCCTCCAGGGACAACTTCCCGTGCTCGATGCCTCGATCTGGGCGGACCGCCAGATTCCGGACGACCGCGTCGCTGCGTACATAGGACGGACGCTGGTTCAAAATTTTTCGCAGATGGTCGCGGATCTGGGAGCCCTTCCGGCGGACTCGGGACCGCTGGAGGTGGCTTTCCCGGCGGGCCGCCAGACATCCCTCCCACTTCTTTCGGCGGCGCTCGCCCGCGATGACGCCCAGGCCGCCGACGCCATCGCCCAGCCCGCCCTGCCTTCGAACGACGCCGGATTCGAGGCGGCACGTCAGCTCTACTCCAAGGAGGTGCTGGCGGACGTGCTGAACTACCTCGACGCGCAGCTGCTCGCCGTGATCAGCGCGTCGCCTACGCTGAGCCAGCGGGCCCAGGCCTGGTTTTCCGATCAGGTCGAGCGGGCCGCAGCCGCGGCCGGCGGCTTTCTCACCGCGATTCGCAGCGCGGTCGACTGGGCCGGCAGGGGCATCGGCGTCGTGCTGACCCGCGTCGTCGCCTTCCTCTTCACCGCGGCGGTCAAAGTCCTGATCGAGGTCAATCTCTTCGTCCTCGTGCTCGCGATGCCGTTCTGGCTGCTGCCGGCAACCGAGGAGGCCTTCTACGGGGTGCTGCGCTCGCTTGGGACCCTCAGCGTCATGGTTCCTGCCTATCAGTTCATCATGCTGTTCGTCGACGCGCTGATGGCGCTCGTCCTGAAATACGCCCTCCTCGGGCCGCTCGCCGTTTCGAGCGGCCCGGCCCAGGCCGGCGCCGGGGCTGCCTACGCCACGGCAGCGGCCCTGGCGGCCGTCGGCTCCGGCGGCGAGACGCTGGCCCTGGCGACATTCTGCTATCTCGTCACCTACGCCTTCCTCGCGGTCTATGTGGCCTTCAAGACGCCGCGGCTCGTCTCGGTGTTTCTGAAGGGAGCGGGCGCAGCCGGGGCGTTCCTGTCCGCCTTTGCAACCGGCCTGATCGCCGGCGCGAGCACCGCGCTCGCAACCGCCGCAGTCGGTGGAAACGGAATCGCGGGGAGCCTCCTCGGAGGGGGTGCGCACGGCCGGGTCGGCGCCGCGAGATCGGCATCGGGTGCCGTCTCGGGGCAGACGGCCCATCGGGCGGCCACAGGCCCGGTACCGCAGCGCCCGCAGCTCGGCCACGTGACGTCGGCCTCGCTCGGGGGGCCCGGAGGGGCCCATCGAAATCGCGCGGGAGAATCGCGCGGCACGCTGGGCGAAACAATTCGATTCGGGGCGCGGACGTTCTTCGAAAACCTAGGCGCCACATCGCCCGCCGACGGCCTCGATACGGCCCGCAAGGCGCTCGACCGTCACCAACGGCAAAAGGAGAAGGAGGCGGACGCGCGCTCGAAGGCCCAGGAAAAGTCAGGGAAATCCGCGGCCCGGCCAAAATGACTCGCGGCCGGAAAACTTTTGCTTTGTTTCCGCGTCAATCCGGGCAGAGTCCAGTGACCCAAAAATAACCCCCATGCGCATCCTATCCCTCGCACCTTTGTTCCTCTCAGTCTGTCTCACCGCAGCTGCGGCCGATGCTTCGTCGGCCCCGACCGACCTCTTCAATGGGAGGGACCTCTCCGGATGGTCCGTTGTGACGCCCGGGGGCGCCGACGTTGCCGCGGTCTGCCATGTGACCGCCGACGGCGTCATGGCCGTCTCAGGCAAGCCCATCGGCTACCTTCTGGTTGCCGGCACCCACACGAATTACAAGTTCCACGCCGAATGGCGCTGGCCCGCGGATGCCGCCAAGAAAAGCAATAGCGGGTTCCTGATGCACATAGCGTCGGGGCCAATCCTCAACAAAACCTGGCCCGTGTGCTTCCAGGTCCAGACCAAGCTCACGCGGGCGGGAGACCTGCTGCCGATGGCCGGAGCGAAATTTGCGGAGCCCCTTTCGACTCCCCCCGGCGCCGTGACGCCGCAGCTCAACCGCCTGAATCCCTCGAGCGAAAAGCCGCTCGGGGAGTGGAACACCTGCGACGTCGTCTGCAAGGAAGGCGCCCTGGAATGCTCGGTGAACGGGGTCGTTCAGAACCGCGTGAGCGGCTGCCAGCCGTCGTCGGGCCAGATCGGCGTCCAGCTCGAGGGCTACCCCTACGAGTTGCGCAGCGTCCGGATCGAGCCGCTGCCCTGACGGAAAAGAAAAGTTAAAATAATCCCTTGACGTGTTTGGTGTACTATGGTGCACCATACACCGATGTTACCGTTCAGGGTCCAATTCAAGGCCGGAGCTCACGCCTATGAGCAGGTCGTCTACGCGGTCAAGAAGGCGATCATTTCCGGGGCGCTGAGGCCGGGCGACCGGTTTCCTTCGGTGCGCGTCCTGAGCCAGGAGCTGCGCATCAACCCGAACACCGCACAAAAGGTCGTCGGGGCCCTGGTCGACGAAAAGCTGCTCGTGGTCGAACCCGGCATCGGGACCGTCGTCGCCGACGCCCGTCCGGCGACCCGGGAGCAGCGCGGCGAGCTCCTCGGCGACGAGGTTGAGCGCGTGGTCGTCGAGGCGCGGAAGCTCCATCTCGACTGCGAAGATCTTCTGCAAGCCATCCGCAAGCACTGGAACCGCCTATCCGAGGAGAATAAATGAACCCGGTCATCGCAACCCATGGACTGACGCGCCGCTTTGGCAGGAATGCCGCGGTCGACGGCCTCACGCTTTCCGTGCCGGAAGGCAGCATCTTCGCCTTCCTCGGCCCCAATGGGTCCGGAAAGACCACGACGATCAAGATGCTGCTGAACATCCTGCGGCCGACGGCCGGCTCTGCGGGCGTCCTGGGCGCGGATTCGACCCGGCTGGGACCCCGCGAGTTTGCTCAGATAGGTTACGTATCCGAGAACCAGAAGCTCCCGGACTGGATGAACGTCGGGCAGCTGATCGAATACTGCCGGCCGATGTACCCGAATTGGGACGGCGCACTCTGCGCCAAGCTCCTCCGCGAGTTCGAGCTGCCCCTAGACCGGAAGATCAAGAGCCTGTCCCGCGGGATGAAGATGAAGGCGTCGCTCCTGACCTCCCTCGCCTATCGTCCGCGCCTGCTGGTGCTCGACGAGCCATTCACGGGCCTCGATCCCCTCGTTCGCGACGAGGTGATCCGCGGCATGCTCGAACTCACCGAGCAGGAAAAGTGGACCGTGTTCATTTCCTCGCACGACATCGACGAGGTCGAGCGCCTCGCCGACTGGGTCGGCGTCATCAACAACGGCAGGATCCAGCTCGCGGAATCCACCGCCAGCCTTCAGACGCGCTTCCGCCGGGTCGAATGCGTGATCCCCGACGGGACGCGCCTGCCCGCATCGCCCCCGAAAAGCTGGCTCAAGCCGGAAGTCACCGATCATGGCGCCTGCGTCGTCGAAACGGCGTACGAGGCCGAAATCAGCGAACGCCGGATGGCCGACGCCTTTCCCGGGGCGTCCGCGATCGCGGCCAGCGAAATGTCCCTGCGCGAGGTCTTCCTGGCCCTCGCCCGCAACTTCCGCCTCAAGGCCTGAACGGAGCCTCCCATGCAAATGATCCTACACCTCTTCAAGAAGGACGTCCGCCATTCGCGCGTGCCCCTGGCCATCTGGCTCGGGCTTGTCGCGCTGCAGTGCACGCTGATCGGGTCGAACATCCATCCGGGCGATCTCGTGTGGCAGGGCGTTTACTATGGGATTTCCTTCCTCGTGCCGTTGCTAGAGGCGATTGCCCTCGTCGTCATCATTCCCTTCGTGATTCAGGAGGACCCGCTGGTGGGAACAACGGGATTCTGGTTCACCCGCCCGATCTCGCGCTCCGCCCTCCTCGGGGCCAAGGCGCTGGCCGGCGCAATCATCATAGGGCTGCCCCTCCTGGCCGAGGTCGCCGTGCTCGCTGGAAATGGAGTGACGGGGCATGACATCGCCCTGGCGGTGCCGGAAATCCTGCTCGCCGGCATGGCATCCGCCATGGCGATCGCCGTCCTGGCCGCGCTGACCCGGAGTTTCGGCCGCTTCGCCCTCGCCGGCGCCGCGCTGCTTGCGGCAAACGTGCTCCTCGGTCTCGGATTGTTCTGGGTGCACATGGCGCGGAACCCCGAAGAAATGGTCTCATCCGCGCAGAATGTGCCGCTGCTGCAGTCGCGCATGGTCATCCATTGGCTGCTGGTTTCCGTCGGCGGAGGGGCGGTCGTCGTCCATCAATACCTCACACGCAAGACCGCCCGCTCCATCGCGATGGCGCTCGCCGTGGGCCTGGCCGCATTGGCGGCAACGACTTATTGGCCGTGGGCCTTCCTGGCGCCGGCGCCCTTGCCGGACACATCGGCGGTTTTCGATCCCTCATCAGTCAAGCTATCGCTGGGACGGACCTTTCTCGAGGATCTGAGCACCCTTCGCGGCGTCGGCGCGCCCCAGAAGAATTTCAATGCCGAAATCGTCGCTCTGGGGCTTCCGCGCGGCATCATCGTCTCGACAAAGCGTGTGGTCCCGCGTCTCAGCATGCCCGGCGGGGCTCCCATCGCCGTCACGCCGCCTGGACATACCTTTTTTCAGGCTTGGCCGGACGCTGCAGCCGTGGAATCGGCTCTCGGCGGAGCGCAGGTCGTGAATCCCTACTATTTCGTGCCGAACGAGGGGATACTCAAGATCGACACGGACGCCTACACCCGATGCGCCGGCCTGCCGCTCAAGCTCTCCGCCGACCTGGTTCTCGTCGCCTCAAAATTTGTCGTCATCGCCGAGATGCCGCTCGTCCGCGGATCGCGGTATGATCACGGCTCGGAGCATGCCGTCATCACCGACGTGCTGCACCAGGGCCAGGACGTCGAGATCGTCGAAAGGCGGAGCAGCGTCCAGCTGCTCTTCTCCCGGACCAGCAAGGCAATTCCGAGCCTCCAGGGCGGCATGCTGATCCCGAATCCAATGCCCAATAGCGGCGTCGACAGCGTCTATCTCCTGTGGAACAAGAAGCGAAACGAAGCCGTCCTCCAGAAGCAGGAGCAAAACGTGGATCTGAGCTTTCTCGGAGGAATGGCAGGCAGGCGGCTCCTCCAGCAGACACTGCGCTTTTCGTTTGGCCCGGAGCAAAACCGGCTCACGCCCGAGATGGACGACGCGTGGCTCGCGGACACGGAGCTGGTGCGGCTGGACCTGGTGCCCGTCGCCCAATTCGAAAAGCACCTGGACGTCGAAAATCTCAAGCTCGCCACCAATTATACGATCCGGCCGAAGTCTGATCAAAACGCCTTCGATCGGGCCGCGCTCACGAACCTGGCGCTTCCCGAACAGGCGACACCCGCCCAGGTCAGCGCCTATATCGAATCGGTCCTCGTCGCGTCGCAGCGGTCCCATCCCTTTCATACGGTCACATCCCAGGATCCCGAGATCAATCTGCTGGCAAAAGTCGGCCCGGAAAATATCCGGCTCCTTCTGAGAGCCGCGGAAAACGTCAAGTCGGCAAATGGGACCTATTTCCTCGACGAGGCGATCGGGCGGCTTGCCCGTCCGGAGGACAAGGAGGCGATTCTCGGGGCATTGGCCGGCGAGACCGGCCTGATAGACATCGTCCTCAAGTACGGCTGGCAGGGCGATGCGCGCGACGCCCTGATGGCCGTCCTCGGGGACGAGAATCAAAGGGCCCTCCCGCGCGGATGGATCCAGGCGGTGGCATCCTTCAAGGATCCTTCGACCTATCCGGCGCTGAAGGCCTACCTCGTTCGCTGCGCGAGCAAGCAGCAAACCTACAATGCCATCCGAAAGCTTCCCGGAATCGATCTGGCGGCGACGGTCGACGCGGCCTGGAAAAGCGCGCGGTACGGCCAGCCCTACGAAATCCTGAATGCCTCCATCATGGCCGGCGAATTCGGGCACGCCGACGTCCTGGACGGACTCGCAAAAATTTTGAAGCAGGACGACGGGAACGAGGCCCAGCAGGCGCGAGCCGCGACGATCTTCAGGAGACTGACACCGGCGACCGGCGACAATGCGTCCCTCATCGCCTGGTACGACGCGAATCACGGCCATCTTGTGTTCGACGCCAAGCAGAAGAAATTCCTGTCACAACCGGCGCAGGCAAATTGAATCTGGCGTTGTCCCGCAGGGGCGGCTACCGTGCCCGCCCCCGGATGACCCCTATATCCCATCGCTCCCGCCGGCTTGCGGGCCTGGTCCTGGCCGCAGTCCTCCTCCCGTCTTTCGCCTCCCGCGCTTCGGCCGAACCGGGAGATGGATCCGCGGCGAACGCCGGAAGGCCGGACGCCGTCGAGAATTCGGTCGTAAAGGTGTTCTCGACGATGCGCCTGCCGGACCCCTACCGGCCCTGGAGCAAGCAGGCGCCGCGCGAAGCCTCGGGCACGGGAGTCGTCATCGAGGGCAGGCGCATCCTCACGAACGCCCATGTCGTCCTTTACGCGACCCAGGTTCAGATTCAGGCGAGCCAGGCCGGCGACAAGATCTCCGCAAGGGTCGAGGCGGTCGCCCCGGGGATCGACCTCGCGGTGCTCAAGCTCGACGACGAGTCGTTCTTCGACACGCACCCTCCCCTTCCCCGGGCGAGCACGCTCCCCGCGGTCAAGGATGCCGTCGTCGTCTATGGATTTCCGACAGGCGGAACCAGCCTGTCGATCACGAAGGGAATCGTCTCCCGGATCGAATTTGTCGGCTACAACTTTCCGGTCGCCGGACTCCGCATCCAGATCGACGCGGCCATCAATCCCGGAAACAGCGGGGGCCCGGCCGTGGCCGGCGACAAGATGATCGGGCTCGCCTTCAGCCACCTCCTGAACGCGGAGAACATCGGCTACATCATCCCCTGCGAGGAGATCGACCTGTTTCTGCGCGGCATCGCCGGGGGCGGCTACCCGGGGAAGCCGGCGATGCACGACCTGCTGCAGACCCTCGAAAATCAGGGGCTGAGGTCGTACCTCAATCTCGACAAGTCCGTGTCGGGGATCGTCGTCAGCAAGCCCGACAGCGACGCCCCCGGCTATCCCTTGAAGCAATGGGATGTCATCACGCGGATCGGCGAAACCCCGATCAACGATCAGGGCATGATCAAGATACGGGACGACCTTCACGTGGGCTTCCAGTATCTGGTTCAAAAGCTCGCCGTGGACGGCACGGTGCCGCTGACCGTCGTTCGCGCGGGAAAGGCGATCGCGATCCGGCTTCCGGTCCCGTCCGCCCGGCCGATGCTCGTCCCCGATCTGGAGGGCGCCTATCCCTCGTATTTCGTCTGCGGCCCGCTGGCTTTCTCGACGGCCACGGCGCAGCTGTTCGCCGGCCTGGCCGGCAACGCCAATGCGCTCAACACCCTCGGCTATGTGGGAAACCCCATCGTGACCCGCCGCGGCGAAAGGCCCGCCTTCCCCGGCGAGCAGCTCGTCGTCGTCACCTCTCCGCTTTTTCCGCACAAGCTGTCCGAGAATTACTCGAGCCCCGCCTTCCACGTCGTCAGGAGCGTCAACGGGATCGCGATCCGGAACCTCCGCCACCTGGTCGAGGTGATCCGGGACTCCCGGGAACCCTTCCTGGTCTTCGAATTCCCCGAACGGGTGTCCGAATCCCTCGTCTTCCCCAGGGCTGAAACGATCGCCGCCACCGACGATATCCTGACCGACAACGGCGTCCGCGCCCAGGGCTCGAAGGACATGCTCGCCGTCTGGAACGCCAGGCCGCCCCAACCGTAATCAGGAAAAGAGGGGCTGGAACGACCAACGGGTTCCGGAAAACAGCCCGCGGTCGCTGAGCTTGAGGTCCGGTATCACGAGGAGCGCCATGAAGGACAGCGTCATGAACGGCGCGGGCAGGCGGCTCCCGAGTCTTTTCGCCAGGGCGTCCAGGCGGGCATACGCGGCCGCAACCGCATAACCGTCGTCGTTCGACATGAGGCCGGCTATGGGAAGCGGCAGGACGCGCTCCTCGCCGCGGCCCACCCCGGCGATGCCGCCCCGGTTGGCGATCACGAGATTCACCGCCGCGGCGAGGGACGCGTCATCCGCCCCGACGGCCACGACATTGTGCGAGTCGTGCGCGACTGACGACGCCAGGGCGCCGGCCTTGAGTCCGAAACCGCGGACAAAGCCGAGGGCGGCGGGGGCGCGGGCCGAGTAGCGGCTGAGGACAGCGATCTTGAGGATGTCGCGGGCGGGATCCGCAACGGCCGCTCCCTCGGCAATCCGCGGGACAAGGCGCCGGCTGCCGGTGACGAGCTGGCCGCCCTTCGCTTCGATGACGTTGAGCCTCCCGGGACGCGCCTCCACGCGGAAGTCCGCCAGGCGGCGGGGCCGGGCCCTGAAGACGTTGACGACGCGGGCCGGCCGGCGCGCCAGCAGGCTCGTCCCATCTTTGGCGACGAGGGTTCCGCGAATGTAGGTGCGCCTCACCCGCAGGTTCCTCCACCCCGCGAAGACGATGAAATCCGCAGGATCGCCGGGCTGCAGGAGTCCGACGTCCAGCCCGTAGTGGCGCACCGGGTTCAGGCTCGCACAGGCCAGCGTATCGAGACGGCCGGCTCCCGTGGCAAGCGCAAGGCGGACATGGTGGTCGATATGGTGGCGGACGAGCTCGTCGGGATGCTGGTCGTCGCAGCAGAACATGCAGCTCCCGGGATCCGAGCGAAGAAGCGGCGCGAGCGCCGAGAAATTCCTGGCCGCGGAGCCCTCGCGCATGAGGATCTTCATTCCCGCCGCGATCTTGTCCCGGGCCTCCGCCAGGGTCGCGCATTCATGATCGGTCGAGATGCCGGCGGCGGCGTAGGCCGCCGCGGCCGCCCCGCGAAGCCCCGGGGCGTGCCCGTCGACCGGCTTTCCACGGCTGCGCGCGGCCGCGATCTTGGCCATGAGATCGGGATCCCGGGCAAGGACTCCCGGAAAATTCATGACCTCGCTCAGGTATCCTATGCCCCGCAGCGCGAGCAGGCGCGCGACCGCGCGCGGCCCGAGACGCGCCCCCGCTGTTTCAAACGGGGTCGCCGGAACACAGGAGGGGGCGCCGAGGCATATCTTGAGCGGCGTGCGACGGGCCTCCGCGAGCATGGCGCGGACACCGGGGGCGCCGAGCACGTTCGCAATCTCATGGGGGTCGGAGACCGTCGCGACGGTGCCGTGCACCACGGCGAGCCGGGCGAATTCCGCCGGAGGCAGCATCGAGCTCTCGATGTGGACATGGGCGTCCACGAACCCGGGGGCGAGCGTGAGCGCGTGGCGCCTCCCCGGCTCGGGAACGATGCGCCGGATCACCCCGCGCGACCACTCCACCCTTCCCGGAAATAGCCTCCGGCCGATCACGTCGACGATATTTCCGGAAATGCTTTCCACGCTGGCGGACCTTGCCCCGGCCCTTCCCCGGTGGCAACCCCGCACGGCTTGCCAAAACGCCCGCGGCGCCCATACTGGCCGGTCCCATCATGCACTTCGACAACCTCCAGCCCGGCCTCTCCGCTCCCGTACCCCGCCTCGATGACGACGATGAGGAAGAGGACGAGGGCATGGTGACACAGCGTTCGTCCTCGGTCGCGCTCATCGTCCAGAGGAAATTCCTCGAGCAGCGGAAGCTTTTCCTGTGGGGCGCCGTCACGGACGAGTCGGCCAAGGACCTGTGCGAGCGCCTGCTCTACCTGGAGGCCGCGGACCCCGGCAAGGAAATCACCTTCTATCTGAACACCCCGGGCGGCTCCATCACGGCTGGCATGGCCGTCTTCGACACGATGCGGCTCATCTCCTCGCCGATCACGATCGTCGTGACAGGCATGGCCGCGTCGATGGGCTCCATCCTTCTGTGCGGCGTGCCCAAGGGCCGCCGTCTGCTCTATCCCCACGCCCGGGTGCTCATTCACCAGCCACTCATATCCGGCCGCTTCATCGGCCCGGCGACCGACATCAACATCCAGGCGCAAGAGATGGAGAAGCTCCGCGGCGAGCTCAACCAGATCATAGCCACCGCCTCGGGACAGCCGATCGAGAAGATCGCCCGCGACAGCGACCGCGACTTCTACCTGAACGCCAAGGAGGCCATCGCCTACGGCCTGGCCGACAGGATCGTCGAGAAGCTCTGAGCGTCCCGCCGGCATTCGTGCGCGTCTACTTCCTCATAGCGCTGGGTGGCGCGCTCGGCAGTGTGCTCAGGCATTTTGTCTTCACGCATGTCGGGGGCTCGTTTCCCTGGGGGACGCTTCTGATAAACGCCAGCGGCTCGTTCGCGATCGGCGTCGCAGCGGCCCTCCTCGCGAAGGGACACTGGTATCCGGCGGAGGGGGGCCGCCTCTTTTTCATGACCGGCATATGCGGGGGCTACACGACCTTCTCGGCCTTCAGCCTTCAGACGCTCAACCTCGCGAGGGAAGGCGAATGGGGCCGCGCGGGAGCCTACGTCGCCGCCTCGGTCATCGCCAGCCTTGCGGCCGTATGGATCGGTTTCCTGACGCCGGGGATTCTCGGCCCTTCCCGCTAGGGGGCCGCGCCCGGGAGCCCGGCCCGTCATGACCTGGATCGCCTGGGCCCTCCTCTCCGCCTTCTTCGCCGGCGTGACGGCCGTCCTGGCAAAGATCGGCGTCGAGAACGTCGACTCGAACCTGGCCACGGCGGTGCGCACCACCGTCGTCCTCGCCTTCACCTGGGCCATCGCGCTGGCTGTCACGCCGAAGGGCGCGCTTGCCGCCCTCTCCCGCCACACCTGGCTTTTTCTGGCGCTTTCCGGGATCGCAACCGGGCTTTCCTGGCTCTGCTATTTCCGCGCCATCCAGCTCGGCCCGGTCTCCCGTGTGGCTCCGATCGACAAGCTGAGCGTCGTGTTCGCGATCGGATTCGGAGTCATTCTCCTGCATGAGAAGCTGTCATGGCCGCAGGCAGCCGGGGGCCTCCTCGTCGTGGCCGGGGCGCTGCTGCTCGCCTGGAAGTGACCGGCTAACGACGGAGCCCGACCGCCGTCCCTTCAATACCATACGCTCCCGACGTGAATGAAGGCCTGGACGACGGCCACACACAGAACGGCAGCCGCGAACCAGCCGAGCCGTCCCCGGGCGACGCGGTCGAGGGCGCCAAAGAGGACCAGGCCAAAGCCCCAGATCGCCGGGAGCACGAGCCGCGGCAGCCAGTAACCGAAGTCGTAGGCCCCGACCACAAAGGGAAGCGTGAGGACGAGCGGGAGATACCATGCCGTTGCCAGGGAGACCCAGACAAGGAATCCCGCCGGCGGCCCGGCACCTGCGCGGACCAGCGTCCAGGCCAGGCTGGCCCAGAGGCACAGGACGGCGCCGGCGGCAGTCACGGAGAAAGGAAGGCCCAGGACGACGGCCGCCCGCGCGAAAGCCTGCTGCCGCTCCGGACGCGCCACGTTGTTCGGGTCGTAGCCGTGGAGCGCGAAATTCATGACGTCCGTGTAGACCGCGAGGTGCAGCAGGGCCGGATAGCTGAATCCATGATGCTCGAGGAGGGGCAGCTCCTTGCGCCCATCGATCATGCGGTACTGCCAGTAGATCGGCGCGGAAAAGATCCGTCTGTCGGAGCCCTTTGGGGTCAGCAGCTCCCGCCAGGTGATCTCTCCCGTCGCCGGCCACGTGAAAGCAGTCTGTGACATGCCCGCGGTCTGGGCGCGGTTCATCTCGTGAACGCCCGCGCTGAAGCCGAGAGGAATGATCGCAGCCAGGAGGGCCGCGACCGCCGCCCTCCCGCGGGTCAGCCGCCCCATGCGCCAGAGGGCTGCGATAATGAACAGGACGGCGAACGGTAGCCCGATGAACGTGAATTTCGCGGTGTTTCCCAGGCACAGGGCGCCGCCGGCGGCGAGGGCGTAGGCCGCCGCGGCGCGCGGCGTCTTCGATTCGAAGCTCCGGATCAGGCTCCAGCCGACCAGGACGAACGGGAGCATGGCGACCGTGTCGGCGGCGTACACGACGCACGTGATGATCGTCACGGGAAGAAACGCGACGGCGATGAGCGCTCCGACCCGCAGGCACGGGGAACGGATGAAGCTGCGCGTGCCGTCGTGCAGGAGCCAGAGGGCCGCGGCGCTCAGGAGCACAAAAATCGAGGCGGGAAGCCAGAAGGAATCGCCGGCATTCGTCAGGCGCAGGCACGCCGCGCCGATCCAATAGAGCAGCGGACGGTCCGTGAAATCCATGCGGAACCACTGGCCGGGATCGGCGAGCATCTTCCTCGTGCTCTGGAAATGGAACCAGTTGTCCTGTCCGATGAACACATTGTGACGGATATTGTTCCCCTGAACGGCGACGTAGGCGGCGAGGGCCGAGCGCACCGCCCAGCGCTCCCAGGGCGGGTCGGTCGCCGGGGAGCCGGCACTTCCAGCTTGGGACGGGGCGGGTGGCAAGCGGTTGAAAACTGGCGGGCGCAGGCGCCAGATGACGAGTACGAAATCCACGCGCCAGCGCCCCGCCCCACCCGGCCTAAAATCTCATCTCCGCCCCCGCAAAGACGCCCGCGCCGAGCGCGGGGTAGCCGTTCACGGGCTCGTACTTCCTTCCGAGAAGGTTCTCGACCCGGGCCTTCAGGGTAAGCCGGCTGGTGGCCTTCCACGCCGCATAGGCCCGCCACACCCCGTAGCCGGGATCGTAGACCGTGGCGAACGTCTGCGCGTCGACATCCGCGCGGCGTCCGACCAGGGTCCCGCCCACTCCCAGGCTGAAGCCTCCGCCAAAGTCGCGCGACAAGTCCAGGTTGCCGCTGTCGCGCGGCCGGCGAAGCAGGGGTGTCCGGGTCGTCTGATTCGCGGCCTCGAGGTAGGTGTATGCGAATTCGCCCCGGAGCCCGCCGGGAAGCGGGAGCTTCGCGGAGGCCTCGATGCCGCGCGTGCGCGCGCGCTGGACGTTTGCCGTCGTGCCGGGAAACACGTTGAAATTATCGACGATCAGATCGCGGTAGTCCGTCTGGAAAAGCGTGACGCCGAGGACGCCCGCGTCCGCCGGAAGGTAGAAGTCCACGCCCGCGTCCTTGCCCCGGGACCGCTCCGGCTTCAGGGCCGGGTTGCCGACAAAGAATGCGCTCGTTCCATAGAGATCGAGGAAGCTCGGGGAATTGAATCCAGTGCCGTAGCTTGCGCGCAGCTTCAGCACGTGCGGAATCGGCAGCCAGGCGGCCGTGGCGCGGCCGGTCGAGGCCCCTCCGAACGTGTCGAAGTCGTCGTGCCGGACTCCACCGGTCAGGAAGACGTCGGGCAGCGGCGACCACTGGTCCTCGGCAAACACGGCGAAAAGTTTCTGGCGCTTGTCGATGCTGCCAAAGCCGGTGTTTAGCGTCGTCTCCGACTCGGCGGTCACACCGGCAACCAGCTGGTTGCCGGGCGCAAGCCTGAATGTATTCTGCCAGTCGGCGACGCCGCGCCGGTTCTTGACCAGGGTGACTTGCGCGGGGCGGCCGGGCACGGGGCTGACGGACACAAAGCGGCGGTCCTGCCCTCCCAGCGTCAGATGGCTCAGGATGTCATCGGTCAGCCTCACGTCCGAGAAGAATGTTCCGAGCCAGTTGTTTTCCCGCTCGAAATCGCCCGGGCTGTTGGTGAACCGGTCGCCCGGATCGCCATAGCGTCCCTCGAATCCCCTCAGCGTCGCGCCGAGCGCGAGATCGGGACTGAGCGAGCGGTCCAGCCGCAGCGTGAAATTGCCGCTGTCGAACGAATTGTTCACGCGCTGGTTGTCGGTGCGGCCGCCGGCCGCCGCAAAGTCGTAGGCCCAGGGCCCGCTCGCGCCCTGGGCGCTGAGCGCGCCCTGGGCCGTCCCGAAGGAGCCGGCCTCCGCCGATACGGCTTCCGTCGGCGCGCCGGCGCCGGGCTGAGCCCGGAGCGAGACGACGCCGCCCACCGCCTCGCCGCCGTAGAGCGTGCTCTGGGGGCCGTGAGCGATTTCCAGGCTGTCGCAGGGGCACACCCGGGCTCCGCCGAGGAACACCCCGTAATCGGTGTTGGCGTCGTTCAGCCGGATGCCGTCGACGAGGAAGAGGGTCTGGTTCGAATTGGACCCGCGCAGGAAAACCGATGTGCTTGCGCCCGTCTGGCCGGTCGCAAAGACCGGGGCCCCGGGGACGCCGCCCAGGGCGTCCCCAAACGACAGAAGCTGCCGCCTGGCAAGATCGGCGCCGGAGACGACGTCCACGGCGCTGCCAAGCGTGTCGGCGGATTCGGAGGTTCGCGTGGCCGTCACCACAAGCGGCTCGAGCTGGCGGACAGGGGGGAGGATCTGGGAGCGGGCGCAGGGCAGGCCCGCGAGGGCGAGCGAGGCGGCGAGGACGGGCAGGCGCGGGAAAAGCGCCCGTGAATCTGTTTTCATGGAGGGTCCCTTCATTTGTGCGATGAAGCGTGTGCCGCGGCGCGGGGAGTCCGCGCCGGGCGGGATTGCTGGTATTCCGGGAACAGATGTTCGGACTCCGCATGCCCCGGGCGCTCGCGCGCCCTGCCTCGCCCCTCGCCTTCACCTCCGGGAGCACCGGAAATTGGCTTTGTTCCCGCCGCGCAGGCTGTCGAGAGCCCTTGCGGCGCGATGGGGGTCCGTGATGCGTTACCGCAGCGCAACTGTGGCCGGCTTTCACGGCCTTCCCTGTTGCCCGGAGGTGGAAGAAAGAACGTCGGACGGACGCACTCAAGCAGCCCGCAGACGCAGCGCAAGACTATATATCAATGTATTTTGATATGACGATATGTATGCTTGCAACCCTCGGGAATCGGCGTTGTTTTTGAACTCCAGCCCGATTCTACTGTGCCGGCGGGCCAAAACCGCGTTCCCATGAGCAGCCTCCCCCCCGAATCGCCCTCCTTTGGGGCCCTGCGCGCCCTTTTCAAGGAACGGATTGCCGTACTCGACGGCGCCATGGGCACCATGATCCAGGCGTGCGACCTGAAGGAAGCCGACTTCCGCGGCGAGCGCTTCAAGGGCCACGGGCAGGATCTCGCGGGCAACAACGACCTGCTCGCCCTGGTCCGCCCGGATGTCATCGAGCGGATCCACGGCGAGTATTTCGCGGCCGGCGCCGACATCGTCGAGACAAACACGTTCAATTCGAATGCCATCTCGCAGGCCGATTACCGGATGGAGTCCCTCGTCACCGAGCTCAATTCCGCCGCCGCCGCCGCCGCGCGCCGAGCAGCCCTGAAGGCCGAGGCTGCGACCCCCGGCCGCCGCTGCTTTGTCGCCGGCGCCATCGGCCCCCTCAACCGGACGCTCTCGATGTCGCCCGACGTCAACCGCCCGGACTATCGGGCGGTCTCGTGGGAACAGGTCGTCGGGGCCTACACCGAGCAGGCCCGCGCCCTGATCGCGGCCGGCGTGGACGCTCTTCTGATAGAGACGATTTTCGACACGCTGAACGCAAAGGCCGCGCTCTTTGCGCTCGCCGCCCTGTTCGACGAGGCCGGCTTCCGTCTGCCTGTCATGGTATCCGTGACGATCACCGACGCCTCGGGGCGGACGCTTTCGGGCCAGACCATCGAGGCCTTCTACGCGAGCATCGCCCATGCCCGGCCGTTCTCCGTCGGGATCAACTGTGCCCTGGGCGGACGGCAGATGCGGCCCTACGTGGAGACCCTGGCCGGCCTCGCCGCGTGCTACACGACCTGCTATCCGAATGCGGGCCTGCCAAACGCGTTTGGCGGCTACGACGAGACCCCCGCGGACATGGCGGGGGTGCTCGGGGAATTCGCGGCAAACGGCTGGCTCAACCTGGTCGGCGGCTGCTGCGGATCGACGCCGGCGCACATCGCCGCCATCGCAAAGGCCGTCCGCGGCCTCCCGCCGCGGCGCGTGCCCGAGGCCGCGCCGGCAATGAGGCTGAGCGGCCTCGAGCCGCTGGTTGTCGCAGGCTGAGCGGCCCCCGATGACACGGACAGCCTCCCAGTTCCTCGTCGTCGGCGAGCGGACGAACATCACCGGATCGCCGAAATTCGCCAAGGCGCTCAAGGCCGGCGACTGGGATGCGTGCGTCGCCATCGCCCGCCAGCAGGTGGAGAACGGCGCCAACATCATCGACGTCAATGTCGACGAGGCCCTGATCGACGGGGAGGCCACGATGGCGAAATTCCTGAACCTGATCGCTGCAGAACCCGAGATCACGCGTGTTCCGGTCATGGTCGACTCCTCGAAGTGGAGCGTGCTCGAGACCGGCCTGCGCTGCCTGCAGGGCAAGGGCATCGTCAACTCGATCTCGCTCAAGGACGGGGAAGGCGAGTTTCTCCGAAGGGCGGACCTCGTGCGCCGCTACGGGGCGGCCGCGGTCGTCATGGCCTTCGATGAGCAGGGCCAGGCCGCGGATCGCGACGCCAAGGTGCGCATCTGCACGAGGGCCTACGGTCTCCTGACGGAGAAGGCGGGCTTTCCCCCGGAGGACATCATCTTCGACCCGAACATCCTGACCGTCGCGACGGGCATCGAGGAGCACAACAACTACGCCGTCGATTTCTTCGAGGCCACGGCGATCATCAAGCGGACGCTGCCGCACGCGAAGGTGTCCGGCGGCGTGAGCAACGTCTCCTTCTCCTTCCGCGGAAACAATCCCGTCCGCGAGGCGATGCACGCGGCCTTCCTGTACCACGCCATCCGGGCGGGGCTCGACATGGGCATCGTCAACGCCGGAATGCTCGGCGTGTACGAGGAGATCCCAAGGGACCTCCTCGAGCGCATCGAGGACGTGCTCCTCAACCGCAGGCCCGACGCGACCGAGAGACTCGTCACCTTTGCGGACGGCCTCAAGGCCGGCGCCCCATTGGGCGGACAGGCCGCCGGCCGGGCGCCGGCGGCGGACGACGCCTGGCGCAGCCTGGCCGTCGAGGCCCGCCTGAGCCATGCGCTCGTCAAGGGAATCGACACCTTCATCGAGCAGGACACCGAGGAGGCGCGCAGCGACACGGCACGCTATCCCCGCCCGCTCAACATCATAGAGGGACCCCTGATGGACGGCATGCGCGTCGTGGGCGACCTCTTCGGCGCCGGCAAGATGTTCCTTCCCCAGGTGGTCAAGTCGGCGCGCGTCATGAAGAAATCCGTCGCCTACCTCACGCCGTTCATGGAGGAGGAGAAAAAGCGGATCACGGCAGCCGGCGGCCAGAACAGGCCCAACGGGCGGTTCGTCATTGCGACCGTAAAGGGCGATGTCCACGACATCGGAAAGAACATCGTCGGGGTGGTGCTGGCCTGCAACAATTACGAGGTCATCGACCTCGGCGTGATGGTTCCATGCGAAAAGATCCTGGCCGCGGCGCGAGAGAAGCAGGCGGACGTGATCGGGCTCTCCGGGCTCATCACCCCGTCGCTGGACGAGATGGTCCACGTCGCCCGCGAGATGAAGCGGGAGGGCCTGACCATTCCCCTACTGATCGGCGGAGCGACGACGAGCCTCGCCCATACCGCGGTCAAGATCGCGCCGGAGTATCCCCCGGGAGTCGTCCATGTGCTCGACGCATCGCGCGTCGTCAATGTGGTCAGCTCCCTTCTCAGCCCGGAAAACAAGCCCGCGTTCATGGCGGAGGTGGTTCAGAAGCAAAACAAGCAGCGCGAGGAGTTCGCGGCGCGCCGGGCCCGGCGCCCCCTCCTCTCCCTGGCCGAAGCGCGGAGCCGCCGCCAGATATTCGACTGGCCGAAGGTAGACATCCCCCGCCCGGAATTCCTCGGCACCCGCACCTACGATCCCGTGCCCCTGGACGAAATCGTTCCATTCATCGACTGGGGCCCCTTCTTCAGCGCCTGGGAGCTGCACGGCCGGTACCCCGACATCCTCTCCGATCCGGTCGTCGGCACGGAGGCGACCAAGCTCCTGGACGACGGGCGGAGGCTCCTGGCCCGGATCGTTTCGGAAAAGCGCTTCACCGCAAAGGCGGTCATCGGATTCTGGCCCTGCCACTCCGTGGGCGACGACATCGAGGTCTACGACGACGAAACCAGCCGCCGCGCGGTCACCGTCTTTCACACGCTGCGCCAGCAGCTGGAAAAGCCGGCGGACCAGTTCAACCACGCCCTGGCCGACACCATCGCCCCAAGGGACAGCGGGCATCTGGACTACATGGGCGGCTTCGCCGTCACCGCGGGCCACGGCGTCGAGGCTCTTGCCGCGGAGTACCGGGCGGCGAACGACGACTATTCCGCGATCATGGCGCAGGCTCTTGGCGACCGGCTGGCGGAAGCCCTGGCGGAGCTGATGCACAAGCGCGCGCGCGATTTGTGCGGCTTCGGCAGGCTGGAAAAACTCACCATGCAGGAGATTATCCGCGAAAAATACCGCGGCATCCGCCCGGCGCCGGGCTATCCCGCATGTCCCGACCACACCGAGAAGCCGATCCTGTTCAAGCTTCTGGGCGCCGAGGCCGCGACGGGGATCTGGCTGACCGAGAGTTGCGCCATGAGCCCCGCCAGCAGCGTCAGCGGCTGGTACTTCAACCATCCCGAGGCCAAGTATTTTGGCGTCGGGAAAATCGGCAAGGATCAGATCCACGACTACGCCAGGCGCAAGGGCTGGGCTGTCGCCGAAGCCGAGAAGTGGCTGGGGCCTTATCTCGATTACGAGCCCTGATGGACCGCCGGGAAAAGGGCCCGGCTAGAACTCGAAGTTCTGCTCCGCCTTGACCAGGACGGGCTTCCCCTTCCGGGTGGGCGGATCGAAGCGCCATTTCACGATGGCCGGAAGCGCGATCCATCCGAGCTCCGGATGGTCGGCGGATACGATCCTCGGCATGCGCACGCGTCCCGTCTCGTCGATGTAAAACCCGACGACCACGCTACCAGTGATTCCCCGCGCCGCCCAATCGCCCGGATAGGTCGGGGTCACCTTGCGGACCGGCTCGGGAACATTGTCCAACTGGCTCATGGAAACCGCCGCGTACTGAAATTCGTCCTGCCCTGCGTCGAAGTACGGCTCGTCCTGGGGGCCGATGCGCGAGGTGGCCAGCCTCTGGTCCACGTTGAACTTGAACTGCACCTCGAGGGTGCTGAACGCCGGATCGCCGTCGACCCGGCTCGGCCGGAATTTCCACTTCTTCACGGCGATGAGCGCCATGTCCGCAAAGCCCGGCAGCGAATAGGCGGTGACCAGCGCATCGTCGAGCCGGCCGACCGGGTCGATCCGGAGGAGCATGCGGACCTCTCCGGCTGTGACTCCGTTCTTGTACTCTCGCACTGGGTAATCAGGCGCGACGTTTAGGATAACCTTGCACGGCACGTCGCCCGGCGCACCCGCCTGCGGATCGGCTGCTCCCGCACGCAAGGCAATGCCGAGGGCCAGGGCCGCTGCAAATAATCCGGTGAAGCGCTTCAGCATGATTGGTTCATTGCCGGGAGAGGCGCATCGGAGCGAATTCCGGCAACTCGAGCACGCGATCGAAATCCGAATCGCAGTGAAGAAGCTTCGCGCCCAGCCGTTGCGCCACGGTAAAAACCAGGAGGTCAGGGGCGGAAAGGAAACGCCCCTTTTCACGCAAGCGCGCGGCCAAGCTCTCGGCCCGCTGGCCATCATCCTCTGTCAGAGGCTCCCAGGACGCCGATTCCCGGATATCCCTCGCGAGGCGCCGCTCCGCGGGGCTTCGGAGGCCCACGGTGAGCTCGAGCCAGACGAATTGGGACAGCACCGCGTCGCCGGCTCGGAGCGTCAGCGTCAGATGCCTGTGAGTCGCAGCGTCAAGCGCGCCCCTCGAAAAGCCAATCCAGGCGGACGAATCAACGACGGTCATCGGAGGGCAAATGTCTCTTTTCCGCTTTTTCAAGTTCCTCGTTGGTCATCAGGTTCGGAAATTTGCCGTACGAGGCGATCAGGCGTTCAGCCGCCCTTCTTCGGAGCAGCTCCTTCAATGCCATGTCTATGATTTCGGTCTTTGTGCTCACCCCGTATTCCGCCATGGCCTCCTCGACCTTCCTTTCATCAATATTCAACGTCATCTTCATGCCATACGTTTTGCCACTATCGATATGGGCCTCAAGACTAAAAGGTATGGCCTATTCTTGCAGGGGATGCTCCCAGACGACCCATTCTGCGACCGGACGTCCTCCCACGAGATGCTCGGAGACGATTCGCTCACAGCGTTTGGGCGTGACGCCGCCGTACCAGACGCCCTCGGGATAAACCACCATCCACGGTCCGCCCTGGCAGATTCGGAAGCACGCAGCCTTGGTTCTCAGGACGCTGATCCCAGATTCCCCGATTCCAGCTTTGAGAATTTCCCAGGTCGCGAGCCCCATCTCTGTGGCGCAGCAGTCGGGACCGACGCATAGGAAGACATGGCGGCGCGCCTCGCTGAGATTTATCTTCGAAAATGCCGCAGCCAGGATGGGGTCGGGTGCGTCATTCATGCGGAACCCCATCAGCGAACGCCCCTGGTCGGCGAACGCCAGCCCGAATATCCCGAACCCATGAACCGAAGAGATTTTGTAAGGATGACGGCCGTCGGCGCAGGCGCCGCGCTGGCCGGCAGAGACTTGCTCCACGGCGATGCCGCCCCGGCATCAAAGGCAGGCAGCACGATGATCGGCATCGCGACGGCGGCGGAGCCGCTGGCGAGGCCGGATCTTCCCCGCCTCATCGACAGCCTGCAACATCAGGTCGGCATAAACGCCGTGTTTCCGTTCATCTACTCGCATATCGGCGAAAGGGCGGGCGTCCACTCGCCAGGTTTTCGCGGGGGCAACTACGCCATTCCGCATATGCAGTACTACAAGGACACGAACTTGTCGTACGAGGACATGCGCGGGCCGGAGTTTGGCGACAAGGACCTGCTCGCGCTGGCGATCGCGGCGGCCCGGCCGCGAGGGATCAAGACCTTCGCATGGATCATCGAGGACAACCGGCGTCCGAACATACCCGCGTGGGAGAAGCTCTACGAGGTCGACTTCCACGGGCGGCGTACCGACCGCCATCCATCGGGGCCGTGCAACAACAACCCCCTGTACCGCGGCTACCTGCTTGGACTCGTGGAGGACTACGCGAGATCCTACGAAATCGACGGCATCATGTGGGGATCGGAGCGGCAGGGCGGACTCCTGAACGCGCTCGGGGCCTATCATGCGGGAGCCGCCGCGGACCCCGGGAAGGCCACCTGCTTCTGCGAGTTCTGCCGGAAGAAGGGCCGCGACCTGGGGATCGACGTCGAGCGGGCGCGCCGCGGATTTGGCGAAGTCGAAGGATTTGTCCGGGCCGGAAGGGCGCACAAGCGCCCGCGGGACGGCTATTTCACGTCGTTCTGGCGGATCCTGCTCAACTACCCGGAACTGCTCGCCTGGGAGAATCTCTGGGTGCGCAGCCGCCACGAGCTCCAGGCGCAGCTCCACGCGAGGATCAAGTCGGTCAATCCCAGCCTGCCGGTCGGCTGGCACATCTGGCACAATGTGTCGTTCAGCCCGTTTCACCGGGCCGAGGAGGACTATGCGGCCATGACGGCCTTCTCCGACTTCATCCGCCCGGTGCTCTACAGCAATTGCGCGGGCGAACGGATGCGCAGCTTTGTCGAGAGCACCCGCGGAAACGTGTTCGGCGACGTGCCGCCGGACGAGATGCTGGACGTCCTCTATCATCAGCTTGACTACCGCGAGGCGCCCTACGACCGGGTCTACTCCGCGGGATTCTCGGCGGACTACGTGGAGCGCGAGACGCGGCGCGCGGTCGATGGGGTCGCCGGAACGGCGACCCGGATATGGCCGGGAATCGACATAGACGTTCCGGTTCCGGAGGGCGCCAGCCACTGCACCCCCGAAGGCGTGCGGCAGACCGTCCGGGCGGTATTTCGCGGGGGCGGCCAGGGCTTGCTGCTGTCGAGGAACTTCGTCGAGATGAAGCCGGAGAACCTGGCCGCCGCCGGCGGCGCCCTGCGCGAGCTCGGCCTCCTGTAGCCCCACCCCATGAACCGACGAGACTTCATAAAAATGACCGCGGTTGGCGCGGGCGCAACCCTGGCCGGATCGAAACTTCTCCAGGCGCAGGGCGCCGCGGCCCAGCCCCCGCGGACGATGATCGCAATGCCGATATCCGTGGCGACCCTCGCCGGACCCGATCTGGACCGCGCGCTCGGGGACATGAGGGAGCGGGGCGGAGTGAACGCCCTGTTTCCGTTCATCTACTCCCATGAGGAGCACCGAGCCGGCGTGCCGGCGGGCACGGCGGGTTTCCGCGGGGGCAACTACGCGACGCCCCACATGGAATACTACAAGGGCGCCACCCTCACCTACGAGGACATGAAGGCGCCGGAATTCGGCGGCATGGACGTGCTCGACCGGGCGATCTCCGCCGCGCATGGGCACGGAATGACCGTATTCCCATTCGTCCTCGAGGACAATCACTGCCCCGCGGGGATGCCCCGCTGGGAGGAAATGTATGAGGTGGATGTCCACGGCCGGCGCGCGGGCGGCCACCCATCCGGGCCGTGCAAGCACAATCCCCATTACCGCGCCTGGCTGGGAGGGCTCGTCGAGGACTATGCGCGTTCGTACGCGATCGGCGGAATGATGTGGGGCGCCGAGCGCCAGAGCGGATTCCTGAACATGCTGAACTTGGGCGAATCCGGTCGCGCCACGTGCTTCTGCGAGTTCTGCCAGAAAAGGGCCCGCGAGGACGGAATCGACGTCGAGCGCGCACGGCTCGGATTCCTCGAGATCGAGAAGCTCATGCGGGCGCGCAAGGCCGCCAAGCGCCCGAGGGACGGTTATTTCACGTCGTTCTGGCGCATCCTCCTCAACCATCCGGAACTGCTGGCGTGGGAAAACCTCTGGGTCAGGGGCCGCCATGAGCTCCAGGCCGAGATGCACCGTCGGATGAAGTCCGCGAACCCTGCGCTGCCGATCGGCTGGCACATCTGGCAGAACGTGTCCTTCAGCCCGTTCCAGCGGGCGGAGGAGGACTACGCCGTCATGAAGGCCTTTTCCGACTTTGTCCGGCCGGCTGTCTACAATAATTGCGCGGGCGAGCGGCTCCACGCCTTCGCCCAGGGCTCGCTGGCCGGGGTCTTCGGCGACCTGCCGCCTGGAGAGACGATGGACGTCCTCTACCGCCAGCTCGACTACAAGGAGGCGCCCTTCGAGCGGATGTCCGCGACCGGCCTCACTGCGGACTACGTCCGCCGCGAGACGCAGCGCGCCGTCGAAGGCCTTGCGGGCGCTCCGACCCAGGTCTGGCCCGGCATCGACATCGATGTTCCGGTCCCGGCGGGCACGAGTCGGTGCACCCCGGAGGGCGTGAAGGCCGCCGTGAAAGCGGTCTTCCAGGGGGGCGGAACCGGCATCATCCTCTCGCGAAATTACGTCGAAATGAAGCCGGAGAACCTGAGCGCAGCCGGAGACGCCTTGCGGGAACTGGGCTTGGCCTAGCAGATTTTTTTGGGCAGCCTGCCCAGCATGCCCGAGTTCGTGCGCCGCCACTGGTGGATAGCCGCCCTGATCGCGGCTCTCGGCCTCCTCGGCGTCGACGGCGCGCAAAAGCTGCATCGGATGCGGGCCCTCGCCGCCCTCGGCGAGGCGCGCAGCCCTGAGCCGGAGCGCGATCCCCGCTCTCCGACAGGCTATCGATGGGGCCAGCGCAACCAGATTCTCTTCGCCGAGGACGGATACAACTGGATCATGCAAACCCAGGCTATGGGTGCCGGCGGCGGGCTCCGCGTTCGCCGCGCAGACTACGATAACTATCCCTACGGCCGGGACGTCCACTGGAGCTGGCCCCTCCACGGCTGGCTGGCCGCCCTCGGCTGGATCGAAAGCCGGGCGACCGGCGATCCGTGGCCGATCGCCGTGGAGCGGGCCGCACCCCTGTCAAACGCGCTCCTGCTTGCGATGCTCGTCCTGGCAATCGTGCCCTTGGCCGCTCGGAAATTCGGAAGCTCCGCAGGGGCTCTCCTTGCCCTCGGCCTCGTCGCGGTCGCGCCTTTCAGCGTCCAGTTTGAAGTCGGTGGCCCGGATCATCGGGGCCTTGCCTCCGTCTGCGCCTTCCTCTCCCTGCTCTTCCTCCTCGCCGGACGAGGGGGCTGGGCGCGCGAGGGAGGCCCCGGGGAACCGGCGCCGGATGATGCCGGGGGCTGGTTTATCGCGTCCGGCGTCGCGGGCGGCATCGGGCTTTGGATCAGCGCCGCGACGCTTGTCCCGGTCCTTGCGGGAATTGGAATCGGAGCCCTCGCAAGCGGAGGCTGGCTCGCTCGGGGCCTCGGGCGCGACGCGGGCTTGAAGCCGCGACCGGACCTGTGGCGCGCGTGGGGCGTCTCCGGCGGAGCAGCGAGCCTGCTCTTCTATTTCGTCGAGTACTTTCCCTCGCATCTCGGCGTGCGGCTCGAGGTCAACCATCCCATCTACGCGCTGGCCTGGGCGGGCGCCGGCGACCTCCTGTGCCGCGCCTGCCGGCGGCTCCAGGGGGGAACGCTGGCCACGTCCTCGGGCGACCGCCTCTGGGCGGGGGCAAGCTGCGCCGCGCTCGTCCTGCCTGCCGTGACACTCCTGGCGGGCGGCGAGGGCCTCTTTGTCATCTCGAACCCGCTCATGTGGGCGCTGCACAACGACTACATCGAGGAATTTTTCAGCATGGCCCACAGGCTGCGCGGGCTGTCGGGCTTCGAACTCGCCCATGCGCTCCTGTTTCAGGTGAACCTCCTGCCGCTGCTGGGCCTCGGGATGGCATGGCTCTGCCTGGGGCCGGCGCTCAGCCGCCCGGCGAAGGCAATCCTCGCCCTCGCGGCAATTCCCGCGGCGATCTCCGGGGTGCTTGCCGTCAGGCAAAACAGATGGCTGAGCGTCAGTGATGCGCTTTGGCTGGCCGCCCTCGTCGCCATTGTCCACGTGATCGGTTCCGGCCCGGGCGCTCCGGGGCGCCGCATCCGCCGATTCAGGCTCGCCGGATGCGCGTTCCTCCTCCCGGTCCTGCTGCCCTACCCGGTCGGAATCCTGGGCGCGGCCTCCGCAGCGAAGCCAGCTTCCGCCTGGGAGTTCCAGCAGCTCGTGTCCCGGGACCTCGCCCACTGGCTGCGGAATCGGACGGGAGACGAAGGCGGCGTCATCCTGAGCGGACCCTCCGCCACGACGGAGCTCATCTATTTCGGGGGCTTCAAGGGGATAGGCACGCTTTATTGGGAGAACCTGTCAGGCCTCAAGGCGCTGGCGGCCATCTACGGGGCTTCCTCCCCGGAACGGGCTCTCGAACTCATCCGCCAGCGCGGCATCACGCATATCGTGGTCTATTCCTGGAATTCGTTTGCCGATGCGGCAGCCCGGCTGGAGCGCGGCCTGCGGGTGGACCAGCCGGCTCCAGCCAACGCATTCATGACGGGGCTCCTCCGTTCGCCCCAGGGACCCCCGACCTGGCTTCGCCCGATCTTCTACCCGCTGCCGCCCTACCCCGGGGTCAAGGATCCCTGGGTCCTCGTCCTCGAGGTCGTTCCCGGGCAGAGCCCGGAGGAGGCCTACGTGCGCAACCTGCAATTCCTCCTTGCCGACGGAAATCGCGAGAAGGCCGCCTCGGCGCTTGGCATACTCAGGGAAAGCGGCTCGCGCTACCTCCCCGCCCTGATCCTCGAGGCGCAGACCGCGATGCGGCTCGGCGAGAAGGATGCATTCGACCCGGCCATCGGCCGGATTCGCGCCGCCCTGGAAAACGCCCTCTATCTGGAACTCGACGACCGCATCGATCTCGCCGTCGTCCTGGCGACGGCGGGGGAGCCGGGACTGGCGCGGCGGCAGCTCGCGTACGGATGGATCTCCGCGAACGAGCGCTCCCTGAGGCGGCTGTCCCCGGCACGGCTCTCAGCCCTTCTCGAACTCAGCCGCCGCCTCGAGGTCCCCGATATTCCCGCCGCGGCGCTGGCGCTTGCGACCGGGCTGGAGCCCGCCCCTCCAACGCCGTGACCGGCACCTGGCGCAGGCTTTCATGGGCGGCCGTCGCCGCCCCATTCGTTCTGCTGCTCTGTCATCAGTGGTTTGGGCCGGACATCTGGTACCATCTCTACCTCGGCGAAAGGATCGCCCGCACATTCAATCCCCAGCCGGCCGACCGCCTGGTCCTGCAGCAGCCGGGCTACGTCAATTTCTACTGGCTTTTCCAGCTGATCGCGCGGGGCGCCTATGCCCTTGGCGGGATTCGTCCCGTGAGCGTGCTCTTCATCGCGGCATGGGCGGCGGCGCTCGGAACATGGCTTGGGACGGCGCAGGCGCTTCGCGCGGGAGCGATCGGCCCATGGCTCGCCTTGGCGGCGGTCCTTGTCTGCCAGACACGTTTTGAGGCGAGGCCGGAAGTCTTCTCATACGTCTTCCTGGCGCTCCAAATCCACTGGCTGGCGGCTTGGAAGACCGAAGCGCCCCGCCCCAGCTGGGAGATCGCCCGCTTTGTCCTCGTGCAGGCCCTCTGGTCGAATATGCACGGCTATTTCGCGCTCGGGCCCATGCTCGTCGCGCTCAAGCTCGTGTGCGTCGCCGGGGGCTCCGGACCGGATTTGCGGCATCGTTCCGGCACCGCACGGGCGCTCGCCGTGCTCCTCGCCCTCACCATCCTTGCAAGCGCCGCATCCCCGTTCGGGCTCCGCAACTTGGAGGAAGTCGCTGTGTTATGGCATTTTTTCGGCGCCATGCACCGGCAGATCCAGGAATTCCTTCCGCCGGGCGGCTCGCCGCAGATTGCCCTGTGGCCGATCCGGCTGTTCTGGGCCTATTGGCTGTGTGTCCTCGCCGCCGGAATCTGGGCCTGGCGGGCTGCCGGGCGCCGCGAACTCTTCGCCCTGTCGCTTGCAGCCACGGGCCTTTTTCTCAGCGCCCAGGCTGTCCGCAATATCCCCCTCCTTGTCTTTTTCAGCGGTCCGCTTGCGGGAGCCGTCCTCTCGCGGATCGGCCCCGCCCGCCGCTGCGAGCGACCGGCCCGCCTCGCCCTGATCGCCACCGGGTTCGCCCTCTCTCTTTGGATTTATTGCGGGGGATTCCACCGATTCATCAAGTCCCCGGGAGGCTTCGGGATCGCAGAGTCGACCCTCGCCTACCCCGTGTTCTTTGCCGACTACGTCCGGACCTCGGGTTTCATGGGCTCCGTCTTCAACACGGGCATGGACGGCGGCTACCTTGAATTCCATTGCCCGGCCCTGCGTCCCTACGGCGACTCGCGCTTCACGGACGCGGCGCTCGTCGACGAGTACTTCAGGGCGGTCCGCCGGGCAGGCGACTTCCGGCAGCTTCAGCAGCGGGTGTCCTTCGATGCGGTCCTGCTTCCGATTGTCGACAGCCGAGACGTCATCGTTTCGCTCCTCCGCGATCCGGATTGGAGGCTCGCCTATGCCGACTCCTCCCGCGCCTTCATTGCCAGCCGCCGGAGCGCGGCCGGAGCTGCGGCCGAGACACTCGAACCGCGATTTTACAGGGGCGAAGATCTGTCCCTTCCTCGCTACGCCGCGGCCGCCGTCGAATGGACAAGCGTCCTGGCCGAGACTGGCGAGCGCGACAATCTCCTCAGGGCACTCCGCGAATTCGCCCAGGCGCCCAAGGTGCCCTCGGACATCGTCGAAATCGCATTGAATCAGGGCATGGGAAGCGGAGACGACGAGATCGTGGCGGCCGCCCGCGCGCTGCGCCCGAAGATGCTTTCCCCGCGCCTGGTGGACCGCGAGACCGTGGATTCGCTTCTCAGGCGGGAACCGCCCTGAACGGCCCTTGCGCGGCGGAGCGCATGTCTCAATTCTCGTGCGGATGATCCATTGCCGCAGCCGAATGCACGGCCGCCCCCTGGCGCTTCTGGCGCTCGGGATGATGCCTCTCGGTCTGGTCCTTGGGCAGAAGCCGGCCCCGGTCTCAGCCCCGCCGGATTTCAGCGTCCTCGCCTCGGTCCAGTATGCCCACACCGACATCTACTTCCACACGCCCGCCGGCATCACGCCGGTCCTTGCCGGCACGAAGGAAATCTCACCGGGCGAGCGGCTGGACCTGCTGGTGATCGTCAACCATTGCGCCCGCGATGCGGGCGGGCGGGCTGATGTTTCCTATGACCTGACGGTGCGTTTCCCAAACGGAAAGACCCAGGTCGTCGCCGGAAACGCGGTCGCGTCCAAGGCCAAGGCGCCGCCCGGAACGCTTCTTTTCCCAAGGGCCGTCACAACCTTTGTCGCGGATGCCGGGGATCCGCCCGGCGACTACCGCTTCGAATTCGCGGTCAGCGATCATGTCGCCGGCACGGCGGCAAAGAAAGCCGTGGTGATCCGCCTCGCCGATTCCAGCCAGCCGCTTCCCAATCCGGAGAACTTCAACCCGGCGGCGTGGATGGCCCATTACTACCAGCGGCCCGAGCCGCGACGCGCCCTCTCGGTCCTGGATGCCCTCAGCAACGATCCGGCGATGGCGCACAGGACGAACGATCAACTGGGCGCCCTCCTCGGCTTTTTCGAGCAGCTGCTGTGGGACAATCCCTGGCTGATACCCCAGTTCAAGGAATCCCTCCTCGAGGCCGAGGGAAATGAACAGCACGTGCTGGCGCTGGTTCTCACAAGGGCCACCCGCTCGAAGCCGAACTTCGGCGACGATCTGCCGAAGAAGGTGCGCAAGGTCCTTGAGAAGACCGGACGCGAGCAGCAGCCCGCTCCCTCGCTCGAACCGATGAGCGGCGGCCAGCTCGACCTTTATTGGGGCAGGTTCTTCGCGAGCGGCGGCTACAGGCCGATCTCGGACATCGTCGCCATCGTGCGCAACTACCTGCCCTACGCGAAGAGCCTCGAGGACTTCAAGAAGCTGGCGGACAAACCGAAAGCGCCTCCACCCGACGTCGTCAGGGGCGCGATTCTCAACGCCGCGCTGTGGTCCCTGAAAAGCAACGCCCGTGAGCACCCGCTCGTGCGCAATTATCTCCTTTCCATGAGCGAATCCCCGGACACCCCTGCCGATCTAAAGGCCATGCTCATCCGGATCCTCGGCTGACAGGCCGCTAGGCGGAGCCTCACGCATAGCTGCCGCCCTGCACGAGCCCGAGGGCCTTCCTTCGGGCGCGACGGTCGGCGGCGGCCGCGCGCTCGTAGCCCCCGCGACGGTGCTCGGCGAGCGGATCGGCTGGAAGCTTGTGGCGGCGGCGGAATGCCGCGAGCGCCGGCGCGACATCGGTGAAGAAAGCTTTCTTCAGCTCGAGTTCGGCGCTGACGACGTCGTTCCGGGCCTGCGCGCGGCGCAGCCTGTCGAGGTCCACGAGGGCCGCCTTTGCGTAGAGCTCCTGGGCCATCACGACCGTCTGGATCGTGGCCTCGATCTTCGGCTTCTCGTTGTGCGACTGATCGATCATGTAGGCGATTTCCGGCGCCTTGCCGCGGTCGGACGAGAAGAAATGGATTTCGTGGAAGATCCGGAAGACCTGGTAGGGATCGATGGATCCGAGCGTCAGATCGTCGTCCGCATAGCGGCGGTCGTTGAAGTGGAAGCCGCCGAGCATGTTCTCGTCGAGAAGGAAGGCCACGATCTGCTCGATGTTCTGCCCGAGGTAGTGGTGGCCCGTGTCGACGAGGACCTTGGCGCGGGGGCCGGCCTTCTTCGAGAGAATGTAGGCCATGCCCCAGTCCGCAATGTCGGTCGCGTAGAAGGCGGGCTCAAAGGGCTTGTACTCCACGAGCATCGTCTGTCCCGGCGCCAGCCGGTCGTGGCAGGCCCGCAGGCAGGACTCGAACGTGTGCTTCCGCGCGCGGAGGCTGCCCTGCCCGGGATAGTTCGTGCCATCGGCGAACCACAGGGAAACGGTGTCGCTCCCCACGGCCCGCCCGATCGCGATCGAGTCGTAGCAGTGGCGCAGCGCGCGACGGCGGACGGCGGGATCGTTGTGACCGAAGGAGCCCCACTTGTAGCACTGGTCCTGGAAAAGGTTCGGATTGATCGAGCCGATCCGTATCCCGTGTCGGCGGGCGAGGCGCGCAACCGCCTTGGGGTCCTGCCCCGGCTTGAAGTCCCAGAGCACATGCACGGCCACGGTCGGACAGCAGCCGGTCAGGCGGTGGACGTGCCCCGCGTCGGCCAGCTTGTCGTTTAGGTCTATCGCGGCGGCGTCCTGGAAGAACTTGCCGAACCGGGTGCCGGTGTCCGCAAAACCCCAGGAGGGCGTCTCGATGTCAAAATGTTCAAGCGCCTCGACGGCGCGGCGAATGAGCTTGGGGGTCATGGGATGAGTTTGAAGATCAGGCTGGCGGCGCGACAACGCCGAATTTTCCGCCAAGGAGGGCGAAGGCGAAGGCGGCCAGGGCGGCGCTGGCCAGCACGAACCAGTCGCCATGTTCCACGTAAAAGCTCCGGACCCCGGCCCAGCGCGCGTCCCGCATGACATTCACGGTCGTCGTGCCGCGCAGGTATACGCTGCCATTCTCGTCCGCAAGGGTGTCGCGGATGCCCCCGAATTCGTCGATCCAGCCGCTCCACCCACCATTCCCGCAGCGGAGTACCGGCCGCCGGGTCTCGACCGCGCGCAGGACCGAATGGGCTGCGTGCTGGTAGGCGGCGCCCCCCTCCCCGTACCAGGCGTCGTTCGTCAGGACCGCGAGCACATCGGAACCCGAACGCACGCTTTCCCGGGCGAGCTGGGGAAAGACGTCCTCATAGCAGATGAGAACGCCGAAGGCGGCGCTCGCGCGGGGCAGCCGGACGACAAGCGGCGCGGGATCCGCGCCCGGAGTGGCATCGTCCGGAAGCGGCACGAATTTCGACATCCAGCCGAGGATTGGACGCAAGGGAACGTATTCGCCGAAGGGAACGAGGTGCCGCTTGGCATAGTAGCCGGGCTGGATTCCCGACTCCGGCGAAACGGCGAACGCCGCATCGTACCACCGCATCCCCGCGGGACCGGCCTCCTCGGCGTTGGAGCCGAGGAGCAGCGAGGACCTGGATCGCTTCGAAAGGGACTCCACCCAGGCCCGGATGGGCGGATCTCCCCGGAGCGGCTCGGGCACCGCGGATTCCGGCCAAAGGATGAGATCGGCCTGGCTGGCCCCGGCCGCCTGCGTCAGGCGGTCGAGCGTTCGCAGGATCTCCGGGCCCTCCGCGGGATCCCATTTGACCGACTGCGGGATATAGGGCTGCACGAAGGCGATCCGCCCGAGCGACTCGTTGTAGAGGCGCCGGTTGATCGTCTCGCGCATCTGGACCGTCAGGCATGCCAGGAGCAGGAAGAGGGCGAGCATGAATTCCGGGCTCCGCCTCCTCAGAAGGTTCAGTTCCCCCTCGCGGAACAGCCTGTGGGCGTACGCGGCAAAGCCGACATTCATCGCAATGAGAACGAACGAAACGCCGTAGGCGCCCGTGAACGCGGCTATCTGCAGGATACTCGTCCGCTGCCACTGGCTCGCGGCCAGCGGTAGCCACGGAAATCCGCTCAGGAGCCACGTGCGCGACCACTCTATCAAAACCCAGAATCCGGCGAGGCCCATCTGGGCCGCCATGCGGACGATCGCCGAGCGCCCGACGATCCGCGGCATCGCCCACCATGCCGCGAGGTACCAGCACCCCACCCAGGCGCCGACAAACGGCCCGAGGAGGAAAAGTCCCGCCCAGGTCACGTGGCGCAGCCACGCGAGGAGGAGAATCCACGCCACCGCCTGGGCAGCGAACAGGGTCCACGCGAAGATCTTGAGCCGGGGGCGGGAGTAAGCCCAAAAGATGGCCGGAGAGGCAAAGACGTAGGCGAAGTCCGGCGCGGTGTGCGGAGGAAAGCAAAGCACCGTCAGGATGACGGTGGAGGCGAACACGCCGAGAGGCGCCAGCCAGGCACCGTGCCGCTGCCAGGCCGAGGGCGGAGGCTCGTAGGAATCCACGACTCAGGCCCCGTGACAGTGCTTGTACTTCTTGCCGCTCCCGCAGGGGCACGGGTCGTTGCGGCCGACCTTGGGGGCATCCCGCCTGATTGTGATCTTTGGAAGCTGGACCTCGGGTTCCGCGGCAGCCGGGCCCGCGGAAGGAGGGCTTCCCGGCGCCGGAGCGCTCCCGGCCGGCGCCCGAAGGGCGGAAGGCTGCGCGCTCTCCGGACCCTGCGTTCGGGCGCTGCGCGCGAGGATCGAGAGCATATTCTCGAAGGACTCGAGGTTGGACGCGCTCCGGAAGAGCCCGGTGCAGATCTCCAGCCGCACATTGTTCATGAGCTCCTCGAAATACTTGTACGCCTCGCCCTTGTACTCGACCAGGGGGTCCTTCTGGCCGTAACTGCGCAGTCCGATCGAGCGGCGGAGCTCCTCCATCTCGGTCAGGTGCTCCTGCCAGTGCCGGTCGATGGCATTGATGACCACATAGCGCTCGAGGCCGCCGAGCGCCTCGGGCAGCTCGACCGACTCCTTGACCGAATAGGCCTGCTTGATCCGGTCCAAAATGAAGGCGGCCAGCGCTTCCGGATTGTCGCCCGAGAGGTCCGAAGCGCGCAGGCTGACCGGAAAATGCGCATTGATCCAGCCCACCAGGCTGTCGACCGCCGCCGGGTTTGAGCCGGCCTTCTCCCCATACCCGGCGACCGCAAGCCGGTTCATGAGCTCCTCCTCGATCTGCTCGAAGATGATGTCCTTCGAGCGCTCGGCGTGGATCGCGGCGTTGCGGATCCCGTAGACGACCTCGCGCTGCTGGTTCAGGACGTCGTCGTACTGCAGCAGGCGCTTGCGGATCGCGAAGTTCTGCTGCTCCACCTTCTTCTGCGCGGATTCGATCGAGCGGTTCAGCCAGGGATGCTCGAGTTCCTCCCCTTCCTTCATGGAGCCCTCCATGAGGCGGGACGCGAGGTTGCCCTGGAGGAAAAGCCGCATCAGGTCGTCCTCGAGCGAAAGGAAGAACTTCGTCAGGCCAGGGTCCCCCTGGCGGGAGCAGCGGCCGCGAAGCTGCCGGTCGACGCGCCGGGACTCGTGGCGCTCCGTGCCTATGACGAAGAGGCCGCCCGCGACCTTGCTGTCGGCGCGGAGCTGGAGGGCCCGCGCGGCGTCGCTGTCCGAATCGAGCGTGTGGGCCTGGCCCGTGTTCGGCTCGGTCAGGGTGTAGAGGAGTTCGCCCTTCTTCTCGGGGTGCGTCCGGCTGGTCACGGTGAAACGGACGCCTTCGCCGAGCTTAATGTCCGTGCCGCGACCCGCCATGTTGGTGGCGATCGTCACGGAGCCGCGATGGCCGGCCCGGCTCACAATCTCCGCCTCCTGCTGGTGGAACTTTGCGTTGAGGACCGCGTGGATGACGCCCGTCCGCTTGAGCATGCGCGAGAGGACCTCGGAGGACTCGACGCTCGTCGTGCCGACGAGAACCGGCTGGCCGCGCTTGTTGGCGGCCTCGATCTCGCGCACCACCGCCGCGTACTTGTCGCGCCGCGTCTTGAAGATCGAGTCGTTCCGGTCGATGCGGATGCAGGGCCGGTTTGTGGGTATCACCTGGACCGCGAGCTTGTAGATGTCGTTGAACTCGGTCGCCTCCGTCTCCGCCGTTCCAGTCATGCCGGCCAATTTGTCGTACATCCGGAAATAGTTCTGGATCGTGATGGTCGCGTACGTCCGCGTCTCCCGCTCGATCGCCACGCCCTCCTTCGCCTCCACGGCCTGGTGCAGGCCGTCCGACCAGCGGCGGCCCGGCATGACGCGTCCCGTGTTCTCGTCCACGATGAGGACTTTCCCCTCCGGGGTGACGACATACTCGACGTCGCGCTCGTAAAGGGAATAGGCGCGCAGCAATTGCGATATCGCGTGGATCTCTTCCGAAACCGTCGCGTACCTTCCCTGCGCGGCGACCTTCCTCGCCTCCCGTTCCTCGGGCGCGAGCGCGGTATCCTTGTCGAGGTCGGAAAATTCCGTGGCCAGGTCAGGTAGGACAAATCCGTCGGGATCGTCCGGCCGCAGCTTGGTGCGGCCGATCTCGGTCAGGTCGGCCTGGTGCTGGCGCTCGTCGATGACGTAGAGGAGGTCCTCCTTGAGCTTGTAGAGCTGGTCCTTGTTGAGGTCGGAGTTCAGCTCCGTCTCCACCTTGTCGAGCTGCTTCAGCCAGTCCGGGTTTTCCATCAGCCGCAGGAGCTGCTTGTTCTTGGGATTGCCCATCTTCACCTGGAGCATCTTGCGGGCGGCCAGAAGCCGGTCATCGGCATTCGGGCTCGCCTTCTCCAGGAGCTCTTTCGCCTCTCCCGCAAACCGGTTGCACAGGCGCGTCTGGTCGTTGACGAGCCGGTCCACGCTCGGTTTGAGGCGGGTGAACGGCTGCTCGCGCTCGATCGGCGCCGGGCCGGAGATGATGAGCGGCGTGCGCGCCTCGTCCACCAGGATGGAATCGATCTCGTCAACGATGCAGTACCAGTGGTCGCGCTGCACCTGGTCCTCCCTGCGCGTGGCCATGCCGTTGTCGCGAAGGTAGTCGAAGCCGAACTCGCTCGCGGTTCCGTAGGTGATGTCCCGGCCGTACATTTCCCGCCGAAGCGCGGGGGCCATCTGCTGCTGGATGCAACCGAAGGTGACTCCGAGAAAACTGTAGATGTGCCCCATCCACTCGGAGTCGCGGCGGGCGAGGTAGTCGTTGACCGTGACGAGCTGGGTGTTCCGGCCGATCAGGGCGTTGAGGTAGAGGGGCAGCGTGGCGACGAGGGTCTTTCCTTCGCCCGTGGCCATTTCGGCGATGCGGCCCTGGTGCAGGGCCATCCCGCCGATAAGCTGCACGTCGAAGTGCACCATGTCCCAGGTGAGCTCGTGCTCGCAGACGAGAATCTTGCGGCCGCTCAGCCGCCGAGCCGCATTCTTAACGGCCGCAAAGGCCTCGGGAAGTATCTGGTCGAGCGTCTCCCCGGTTTTCAGGCGTGCGCGGAATTCATCGGTCTTCGCGCGAAGCTGCTCGTCCGTCAGCGATTGGTAGGACTTCTCGAACTCGTTGATCGTAATGATGATCGGCCGTGACGCCTCGAGGAATTTCCGGTAGTGCCGCCCAGCGAAGCGCTTGAACAGGGAAGAAAGCATGAAAAGGGGATGAATCTTAGCCTCCCCCCACCCCTTGGCAAATCGAATGCAAGGTTCACGAAAGCTCGTTTTTGTGCGGCAAATTCCGCCGGCAAGTGCTAGGGTGAACACCCTTCGATCGACCACCACGCGCCGACTCGACCATGAGATCCAAACTACTTCTCCTTGCGGCATTGGCCGCTTCGCAATCCGGGCTGTTTGCCGAGCATGCCGACTACGTGACCGTCAACGCCACCGCCGCTCCGTCCTACGTCCGCCCCAAGCTTGCGAGCGGCGCGCCCAAGCCGGAAACCTACGTGTTCTACGAGGGCAAATTCTTTTCGGGCGCCACGAGGGATCCCTCGATGGCTCACGCCACGTTCGAGGAGATCATCAAGAATCTGGCTCCGGGATTGGCGCACCAGAATTACCTGCCGACGAAGGACGTGAAAAACGCGAACCTCCTGATCGTCGTCAACTGGGGAATGACCACGACCGAGCCGGGCGCGGGCAAGTCGGACACGGAGAAGCAGTTCGAGCTGCAGGACCTTTATGACTCCGTGAACAATTTCAACGCGGGGGCCGGCGACGTGAGCGACATCACCGCGAACATGATGGTCGCCCGGACAAACCAGCTCTCCTCGCAGGCCTACACGGGAATAAACGCCCGGCTGCTCGGCTACGAAGCCACGCTCAAAAAGGAGGACAAGATGTCCTGGGTATCGCTGAGCGGAGCGGGGGCGGAGCAGGAGGCGCACCTGGCCGACCTGCTCGAAGAGCGGTATTTCGTGATCCTCCTCGCCTATGACTACCAGAAGCTCCTGAAGGGAAACCAGCCGGACAAGCCGCTGGCCACGAAACCTGGAGAGCCGCAAAAGCGCCCCATCTGGGTGGTCCGCGTCAACATCGCAGCAAACGGAAACAACTTCCCCTTGGCGCTGCCCGCGATGACCCGGGTCGCGTCCGATTATTTCGGCAAGCAGGTCGACGGACTGAAGACAGAGCAGACGGACACGGGCCGGCGCGGAACGGTCGAGATCGGCGACACCAAGGTCATGAACGTGGTGAAATAATAGGGCCCGCGGCCGTCACACCCGCCCGCGAAAATAGTCGATCGTCCGCTTCAGGCCCTCCTCCAGGGACACCTTCGGCTCCCATTTGAGAACGTGCCGCGCCAGGGCAATGTCCGGCCGGCGCTGCCTCGGATCGTCGGACGGCAGGGGCTTGTGCACGATCTTTGAGCGGCCGCCGACGAGCTTGAGGGTGAGCTCCGCAAGCTGGAGCATGGTGAATTCGACGGGATTGCCGAGATTGACGGGGCCCACCGTCTCGGTCTGCGCCATCATCCGGACGAATCCCTCGATGAGCTCGTCGACATAGCAGAACGACCGCGTCTGCGTGCCGTCGCCGTAGATCGTGATGTCCTCCCCGCGAAGCGCCTGGACGATGAAGTTCGACACCACCCTGCCATCCGCCTCGTGCATCCGCGGGCCATAGGTGTTAAAAATCCGGACAACGCGTATGTCCACCCGGTTCTCCCGGTGATAGTCGAAGAACAGGGTCTCGGCGCAGCGCTTCCCTTCGTCATAGCAGGACCGCTTGCCAATGGGATTCACGTTGCCCCAGTACGTCTCCGGCTGCGGATGCACCTGGGGATCGCCGTAGACCTCGCTCGTGCTGGCCTGGAGTATTCTCGCCTTGACCCGCTTGGCCAGGCCAAGGCAGTTGATCGCGCCCATGACGGACGTCTTGATCGTCTTGATCGGGTTGTACTGGTAGTGCGGGGGCGAGGCGGGACAGGCCAGATTGTAGATCTGATCCACCTCGAACTTGAAGGGGTCGATGACGTCGTGGCGCACCAGCTCAAAATTGGGGTTGGCGAGGAGGTGCTCGATGTTCTGCCTGCGGCCGGTGAAGAAGTTGTCGAGGCAGACGACCTCGTGGCCGTCCTTGATCAGGCGATCGCAGACGTGGGAGCCCAGAAAGCCGGCGCCGCCGGTTACAAGTATGCGCATGGCAGGAGGAAATGAAACTAAACCCAAAGACTTTGGCGAGCCTCAGTTCGAAGCCGGCGCCGGCTTTTCGGTGGCGGAGCCAGACGCCTCGAACCGCTCGATCCAGGTCTTATGCCAGGATCCGTAGTCGCCCGCTTCGATATGCGCGCGCGCCTGCGCCATCAGGTCGAGGAAGAAATGGACGTTGTGGATCGTGAGCAGGGTCCCGCCGAGCATTTCACCCGAGAGGATGAGATGTCTCAGGTAGCCCCGAGAAAAATTCCTGCAGGTGTAATTGTCCAGGCCCTCGACGAGCGGCCGCGGATCGGCGCGAAACTTCTCGTTCCGAAGGCTGATGGGGCCGTCGGGCGTGAAGGCGAGCCCGTGGCGAGCCGCGCGCGTGGGGAGCACGCAGTCGAACATGTCCACGCCCAGGGCAATCATCCTGAGGAGCTGCGGCGGCGTGCCCACGCCCATCGTGTACCGGGGCTTTTCCGCAGGAAGGAAAGGCGCTGTCGCGGCTACCTGCTTCAGCATCTCTTGTTCGGGCTCCCCCACGCTCACGCCACCGATCGCGTAGCCCGAAAAGTTGAGCGCAGCCAGGCCGGCCGCTGCGTCGCGGCGCAGGTCGTCGAATGTCGACCCTTGGACGATGGCGAAGACGTGGTGGCCGCCGGCGAGAAAACCGCCGTCCCCGGCGATCCGCAGGCATTGCGCGGCCCAGCGGTGCGAGCGATCGACCGCGAGGGCGCAGGCTTCGCGGGAGCAAGGCCAGGGCGGGCACTCGTCGAGGACCATGGCGATGTCGGAACCGAGATCCGCCTGGATGGCCATGACCTCCTTCGGTCCGAGAAACAGGCGGCTCCCGTCGAGGTGCGACTGGAAGGCCACGCCGTCTTCGCGGACCTCGCGCAGCTTCGCCAGGCTGAAGACCTGAAATCCACCGCTGTCGGTCAAGATGGGGCCGTCCCATCCCATGAATCGGTGGAGTCCGCCAAGCTCCCGTATGAGCGCGCTCCCGGGCCGAAGGCTGAGATGGTAGGTGTTTCCGAGGATGATCCCGGCGCCAATCTCGCGCAAGTGGGCGGGCGTCAGGGCCTTGACAGTTCCCTGGGTGCCGACGGGCATGAAGACCGGCGTGTCGACCGTGCCATGCCGCGTGGCCAGCTTGCCCCGGCGCGCCGCCGTGGCAGCGTCAGTTTTTAGAAGCTTAAACGGGGCGGCCATGCAACGCCCAGGTTCGGATGCTGTGGCCGGCGAGGCAACCGGTTTCAGGGATGCGTCCGGCGGCGGTTGTTACTATAGCGGCATGACCCGAAAACCCAACATTCAGCCCGGGGAGACAACAGGCTGCCGAGGATCGCGCCTTGACCCCGTTTACATTGTAAACAACGATTCGGGCATGCCTAGCATCGTGCAATCCTGCCGGATCGATAAAGCGGACGCGGCCCTGCTCTCCCGCCAGGCGAAGCGCCGACATTTGGAGGTATCCACCCTGAGCAGCCTCTATTTGAAGGAAAAGGCGCTGGAAGAGGAATATCCGGGCGTAGGGTTTCGCGACTCGATAGGCGGCCGGGAGGCGTATCTGCTCGGCCATCGGCTGGGAGTCTGGGAGGTCGTGGAAATTCACCGGGAATTGAAGACGATCGCCGGAACGGCCCGGTACTTGCGCTGGCCGCCGGCCCTGGTGCGGTGCGCGCTGGGCTTTGCCAAGGTCTTTCCGTCCGAGATCGAGCAGCAAAGGCATTCCGAGAGGGGCGCGTGAAAGCGCGCCTGCTTGCGGACGAGAACGCGTACCACCGCCTGGTTACTGCGTGCCTGCGCATACAGACCGGCTTCCCCATCGTCCACATCTCGGATTGGGAGGAAGGCGCCTACCTGTCGGCGAAGGACCCTCCTCTTCTCATGGCATTGCGCGAGTCGAATATGATTCTTGTCAGCTTCGATCGCGCCAGTTTGCCGATGCACGCGACCAAGCTCACCCGCGAGGGCTTGGGTCATGCCGGGGTCATTCTATTCCGACCCGAGGTCTCTACCGCAGCCTTTGGCACACAAGCCCGCCTGCTGGTAAATCTCTGGCGCGAGGCGCTGAATTGGGATTGGGCGGACCGCATCGAATACCTGCCGCGCACCCCTCGTGTGTCAGCCAATTAGGCGGAATGTGTCCGTTTGCCGGAAGCATGCTCCGCCAGAGGAGTTGCTGCCGTATCCGAGGCCTCGGGGCCGCCATCCGGCCGGCAACTGGCCGGCGGATATTGGCGGCCGGTGCTGGCGGCGGTCCGGGGATTGGCAGCACCGACGATGGGGGCATGCTCCCGGCAAACAACACACTACCCAAATAGGCCCCCTATTGACCCAGGGCCAATTTCGCGGTTCACTAGCCCTAAGTGCTCCTCGTCATAGACAACTACGATTCGTTCACGTACAACCTGGTCCAGTATTTCGGCCAGCTGGGCGTGGAGCAGCGCGTGTTTCGGAACGACGAGATCACGCCAGCCGAGGCGCTGGCGCTCAAGCCCGAACGCGTGCTCCTGTCGCCCGGACCCTGTTCTCCAAAGGAAGCCGGAGTAAGCCTGGACATCATCAAGGCCTTCGCGGGCGTGAAGCCGATCCTGGGGGTGTGTCTGGGCCACCAGGCGATCGGGCATTTTTTCGGGGGACATGTCGTCCGTGCGGACCGCCTGATGCACGGAAAGACCTCGCCGATCCGGCACAACGGGAAGGACCTGTTCAAGGGCCTGCCGCAGGATTTTCCCGGCACCCGGTACCACTCGCTCCTCGTCGAGCGTTCGAGCTTTCCGAAGGACCTCGAAATCACTGCCGAGACGGCCGAGGGGGAAATCATGGGGCTCCGCCACCGCAGCCTGCCCATCTGGGGAGTCCAATTCCACCCGGAGTCCATCGCGACCGAGGGTGGGATGCAGATCGCCCGGAACTTCCTGGAACTTAACTAGCCCTCCGAACACCAGACCCCCCACCCGCTCCCTAATTTCCGATTTCCGCTTTCCGCTTTCCGATTTTCATATGCGCTGCCCCAAATGCACATCCATCGAGGACAAGGTGATCGACTCCCGCATCAGCAAGGAGGGAAACACCATCCGCCGCCGGCGCGAATGCATGGAATGCAACCACCGGTTCACGACGACCGAGACGCTGGTCCGCGACGGCATCTCCGTGGTCAAGCGGGACGGCCGTCACGAGGACTTTGACCGGGAAAAGCTCATCCGCTCGGTGCGGGCTGCATGCCACAAGCGGCCGATAGACCTCGAACAGATTACCATGGTCGTCGAGGATGTGATCGACGCGGTCGAGGCCCAGTACGAGAACGAGATTCCCTCCCGCGCGTTCGGCGAGGGCGTCATGCAGCGCCTTCGCAGCATCGACCAGGTGGCCTACGTCCGGTTCGCCAGCGTCTACAAGGAGTTCCGGGACGTATCCGAGTTCATGCACGAAATCAGTTCGCTGGGCAAAACGAAGGAGAAGAGCCGTTGAGGGCGGCGCCTGCGCGCGACGACTTGCGCCGGCTGCATTTCATCAACGCGCTTTTCGCCCACGTCACCGGCAGCGACCTCTATCTGGCCCGCCAGATCGCGGCCGGCCTCGCCTTCAGCCTTTCCGAGCTCGAGGCGCAAGCGCTCGCCGATCCGGAATCGGCCGCAAAATACGACGCAGCCTTCAATGAGGCCGCGGCTCGGCTCCTCGATAAATTCTGCGCTGGCAGGCGGGGGCACGGCTTCTTCCACTGGGACGCCACGCGGACGCTGCACTCGGCCACCCCGCTCTTCGCCCGGGCCGAGATTGTGGCTGGCCTCAAGCAGCTGGCTCCCTTTCGCGAATCGACATTCCTCGTGACCAACCTCCGCCCCGCCCTGCTGCCGCCGGAGCGCCGCGCGACACCGCGGCGCCAGCGCGACTATGCCGAGGCGCTCGGCTACATCCGGGAGCTGGCCGCGGCCCGGGCCGTGCAGAGCGCGCATATCCAGCTCCTGTTCTTATGACGCCCAAGACTGTCTTCGAAAGAATCGCCGCCCGCGAGATCCCCGCAAGAATCGAGCACGAAGACGAGCGCTGCATCGTCATCCACGACCGGGAACCGCAGGCTCCCGTGCACCTCCTCATTATTCCGAAGAAGGCGATCCCCCGCCTCGGCGAGGCCCCGTCCGCGGACGAGGCCCTGCTCGGCCATCTCCTGGTCGTCGCGGGCCAGGTCGCGGCCAAGCTGGGTCTCAAGCGGGGCTTTCGGCTGGTCATCAACAACGGCCCCGACGCCGCGGAGTCCGTGCCCCACCTCCACCTCCACCTGCTGGCAGGGCGGCAGATGACCTGGCCGCCGGGTTAGCCCGCTTCGTAGCGGCCATCGAGCTGCCGGAAAACCAGCCCCTTGAGTTCGAGCATGACGAGGGCCGAGGCGACCCTGGGCACAGGGAGCCCCGTCAGGGAGCCGATGCCGTCGGTGCCCAGGATTTCGCCCCCTCGGAAGGCGCCGAGGACGCTCCCTTCATCCCCATTCAGCCCGGACCTCTCGGCAACGGACCCGCCCGGCCTCGCTGCCACAGGCGGCGGCCTGCGGCCCCCGAGATAACTCAATTCCTCGAGGATATCATCGATGCCCGTCAGGAGCGTCACGCCATCGCGGATCAGCCGATGGCAGCCGGTGCTGCCCGGCTGGTCAATCCGGCCCGGAACCGCGAAAACAGGCCTGCCCTGCTCGCAGGCCATGCGGGCTGTGATCATCGCCCCGCCATCGAATCCGCTCTCGACGACGACCACCCCGTCGCTGAGTCCCGACACGACCCGGTTCCTAAGCGGAAAGGACCACCGCGTCGGCGGCCGGCCGAAGGGGGATTCCGAAAGGACGGCGCCGCTCTCCGCAATCCGTCGCTGCAGTTCACGATTCTCCGGCGGATAGGCCACGTCGAGCCCGGTGCCCAGGACGGCGACCGTACGGCCCCCCGCCGCAAGAGCCCCCTCGTGCGCGGCTGTGTCGATGCCGAGGGCCAGGCCGCTGACGACGCAAAAGCCGCTCCGCGCGCACTCGGAGGCAAGGGTCCGTGCAACCGTGCGGCCATACAAGGTCGCGCGGCGGGTCCCGACGATGGCAATCCCCGGACGATCGAACGCATAGGCGCCCTGGCGGTAGATTCCGAGGGGCGGGTCGGGAATCTGGCGGAGCGCCTCCGGATAGCCTGAATCCCCGAGCGCGATGAAATCCGCCCCGATCCCGGACAGCTTTCCTTCCTCCGCCACGACGTCAAAATGCCTGCGCCAGCCGCGGATGGACTCGCAGGCCGCAGCCCGGATGCCCGGCGCCCGCCGCAGATGGGAGGGATCCGCGGCAAGCACCCGCAGGGGATCCCCGCCGAATTCGGCGAGCAGGCGGTTGAGGACCACCGGCCCGATATCGGGAATGGCGTTCAGGACGATGTACGCCTGACGTTCTGTGAGCCCGGGGGAGTCGTTGTCAGCCTTCACGCAATGATTGCGGAAGGTATTCTAGCAACTGCGTCACCCGGACCGCCGTCTGCCCCTGCGCCTGGGCAAGCGCATCGGCGGCTTTGCCGTGCCAGACGACCCCGCGGCAGGCCGCAAGGAGGGGGTCTGCTGGCTCCCGTGCCAGCAGCCCGCCGATCAGCCCGGTGAGGATGTCCCCGCTGCCGCCGCGGGCCAGGACCGGCCCGCCAAACGGGCTGAAATAGCGCGTCTTGCCCGATGAAATCGACGTGAGCGGCGCCTTGCGCACGATCACCGCCCGGCGCCAGCCGGTTCCCCGCCCGGGCCCGCCACCGGCCGCCCGGATCCGCTCCCATTCACCGGCGTGCGGCGTCAGGACGCGCGGAGCGGTGCCCGAAGCGACGATTTCCGGCTGCAAGGCGTCGGCGTCAACGACCAGCGGGACCGAGGCCTCTTTCGCAAGATCGCGGGCCAGCGCAAGAGTCTCGGGTTCGCGCCCCATGCCGGGGCCGAAAGCCAGCGCGCTCGCGCGCCCGAGCCGGGATTTCAACAGGCGAAGGCCCTCGCGGGCCAGCCCGCCTTCGGGAGTCTCCGGGAGCCCGATCCACATGGCCTCGGGCGCGCGGGCGGCAAAAGCGGGCGCGAGCGAAGCGGGCACGCCCGCGGTGACAAGCCCCACCCCGCTCCGCAGCGCCGAAAGCACCGTCATCAGGACCGCACCTGGATAGCCGCGGGATCCGCCCACGACAAGGAGATGCCCGTAGGTCCGCTTGTCGGAGACCGGCGAGCGCAAGGCGCGCAGGGCCGAGAGAACCTCGCCTGAGAGGATGCGCATCTCGGAGCGGCTCGAATCGCCCTCAAAGAAGCCGAGGTCGATGTACCGCAGGCGTCCGACGCAGGCGCCGCTGCCATCCGCGACAACGGGGCGCTTCACGCTGCCGGTCGCGTAGGTGAAATCGGCCCGAAATGCCGGCTGACCCGGACGCCAGGACTCCCCGAGCCCGCTCGGCAGGTCCACAGCTGCGCGAAGGCGGATTGAAAGGGCGTTCACGCGGCCGATCAGGGTGGCGATGGCGCGCGTCACCGGGGGACGAAATTGAAGGCCGAAGATTCCGCCGATGCAAAGGTCGTAGCCTCGCGCGATGCTCTCAGCCGAAATCGCGTCCACCCGGCCGCGCCCGGCCTGCCCCAGTTCCCGCCATGCGCGCTGGGCAAGGGGGCGGAGCACCCGTTCGCCAAAGGCGAAGACGACGTCGGCGTGCGCCGAGGGAAACCCCTCCAGGATGTGGCGGGCCGCGATCAGCGCGTCGCCCCCGTTGTGCCCTTTGCCCGCGAGGATCAGGATCCGGCCCGCGCCCGGAAATCCGCCGATTTCCCGGAAATCCCGGAGGGCCGCGGCTGCCACCGCGGCGCCGGCGCGCTCCATGGCGTTCCACTCCGCGGCCTCGGCGCCGGCAAAGAGCCTTTCCTCCAGGGCGATCGCCTCGGCGAAGGAGAGTATGGGATCGCTCGCGGGAGGGGTCATTGGGCCGCTTTCGCCTTGTCGCCCGCCGGACGGGTGCCATGCAGCGCGTCGCCAAAGGCTCGCCAGTTCTCGTCGCGCGCGGCCTTCAGCCAGGCATCCCGCTGAGCCGCAGTCTCGGTGAAGAGCAGCGGGGAACTATCGCCGTCGGGCATGCCGTGTCGAAGGACGGGCCTCGTCAGGCGCGGTATCGACCGGAAGAAAATGGCTTCTCCGGAACGCAGCACCTCGTAGCAATCCGAATAGTCCTTCGTGGCCGGATCCCACAGGGCGACCTCGGTCGTGTCGCCCTCCCAGGACGCATACTTTCCCCATTGTGCAAAGACGTCCTCAATGGTGCTCATCGGCCGGGGAGCCGGCGGAGGCGCCGGAGCGGCCTCGGGCGCCGGTGCCGGCGGAGGCGCGGGTTCGCGCCGCGGCAGTGCCAGGACGAAAAGGGCGCCGATCACAAAACCGAGCATCACCCAGGATGGAATCTGGGTGGGCTTGGGTGCTGGCGAGGGCGAATCTTCCATCGCGGGGCGGGGCTTGGGAGCGTTCACCCGGATTCAGACCGCGCGCACGAGCGCCGCAACCGCCATGGCGACGCCCTGCGTGTGGGATAGGGTGACGAGGACGTGCGTCGCCCCGAAATGACGCAGGAGCGCCTCCCCCTTCTCATCGAGGCGGACGAGCGGCTCCAGACGGGCGCCGTGGTAGACCGAGGCCGACTTCCACCCGAATTCGGCGCCTATCCCGGTCGTGAAGCATTTCGAGACAGCCTCCTTGGCGGCGAACCGCGCGGCGAGGTGCTTGTGGGGATGCGCATTGCTGAAGCAATAGGCCCGCTCCTCGTCCGTGAAGATCCGGCTCAGGAACCGATCGCCCTGCCGGTCCATGATGCTGCGGACGCGCTCCACCTCGATGATGTCCGCGCCGATCCCAAGCAGGATGCCGCCGGGAGGGATCTGCAGGCCTGTCAGGGGAGTTGTCACCTGGCCGGGTTCATGCGGGCCCTCATCTCGCGCACGGCCTCCCCGATTCCGGTGAAAAGGGCGCGGCTGAGGATGCTGTGCCCGATATTGAGCTCATGGAGATGCGGCAGCGTGCGGACTTCCGCTATATTGACATAGCTGATGCCGTGACCGGCGTTGACCACGAGCCCCAGATCGTGGCCGCGGACCGCCGCAAGCCTGAGCCGCTGGAACTCCTGGACCCGCCGCGAAGAATGGTAGGCATGGGCATAGGCGCCCGTGTGCAGCTCGATCCAGGGGGCGCGAAGCTCAGCGGCAAGTTCGATCTGCCGATCGTCCGGGTCTATGAAGAGGCTGGTCTTGATCCCCGCCGCGGACATCGCGTCCACGACGGCACGCACGCGCTCGCTGTTGGCCGCGACATCGAGCCCGCCCTCGGTCGTTATCTCCTGCCGGTTTTCCGGGACAAGGCATACGGATTCCGGCCCGACCCTGAGCGCAAAATCGATCATCTCCGGCGTGCACGCCATCTCGAGGTTGAGCCGCGTGGCGATCGTCTCGCGCAGGCGCCAGACATCGCGCTCCTGGATGTGCCGCCGGTCCTCGCGCAGGTGGACGGTGATCCCGTCGGCACCGGCCTGTTCGGAGAGGACCGCCAGCGTCACCGGGTCCGGCTCGACCACGCCTCCGGCAGATGCGGCGGCCTGGCGATAACGCGCCTGCCGCAGGGTGGCGCAGTGGTCTATGTTGACGCCTAGGAGGATCATGGGGAACTGCGGGACCTTCAATTACAGCGGCGGCGGCTCCGACTGGCAAGGGTGGTTTGTCGGCCCCGTTGCTTGTCGGGGCAGCACTAACCCCGGGCAGGCTCGCCTCCGCATATTATCCGGAGCTTCTCGGCCGTTGTGACGAGGCTGACGAGCAACAGGACCCCGATGAGGTTCAGCCGCCGGCGAACGCCCGTTGCCCGGGGGTCGCCGAACGCCACCTTGTAGACGCGAGGATCGAGGAGCGAAACCTTGCGCAGGTCGGCGAGCACGGCCCGGAGGGATGGCCTGCTCCGCCTGAGGAGCTGCATCCGGCCGCCGACAAGGCGGCGCTGTTTTCTCAAGAAATCGCGGCGGGTGCTGCGCCGGGGGTGCCTGACGATGGCTCCGCCGGCGTACTTGAGCACCTCGCCGCGCGCCACGGCGCGAAGGACCCACTCCCGGTCTCCCGCCGATTTGAGCGCGGCGTCGAACCCGCCCACCCGGTCGAAGACCTCCCGGTAGGCCAGGAGGTTCGCGGTGATCGCGAAGCCGCGCTCGTCAATCAACTGCCGGATGCTTCCGAGCGCGAACATGATCGTCTCGAGGATCTCGTATGCGTTCAGCCCGCGTCCCTCGGGATCGAGCCACGGAACCTCGCCGCCGACGATCGTCGCGCCCTTGCCCGCAAGGACGGACAACCCCTCGCTCAGCCAGGCGGCGTCCGGGATGCAGTCGGCGTCCGTGAAGGCGACGACCGATCCGGCTGCGCGCCGCAGGCCGCGATTTCTAGCCGAATACGAGCCCGTTCCGGGATCCTCGAGCCAGATGACGTCCGGGAACCCGCTCCGAACGGAGGCGATGTCGTCGGTCGAGCCGTTGTCCACGACGATGATCTCGAAATCCCTTCGGGGAAAGGATTGCGCCTCCAGGGCCGCCAGGCATGTCTTCAACGCGGCGGCGCTGTTGCGCACCGGAATGATGACGGAGACCCGCGGGACGGAATTGGGAGCCGCCTCGCCGGAGGCACGGATGGATCCGGTGCCCACGACAGGCGGGATGCTAGGCGCGCTGCCCGATGGGCACGTAGTCGCGCTTCACGGGGCCCTCGTAGATCTGACGCGGGCGATAGATGCGCCCCTTCGGGTTCGCGGCCAGCTCGTGCCAGTTCGCGATCCAGCCGGGCGTGCGCCCGATGGCGAAGATGACCGTGAACATGTTCACGGGAATCCCGAGCGCGCGCATGATGATGCCGCTGTAGAAGTCGACATTCGGATAGAGTTTCCTCGCGAGGAAGTAGTCGTCCTTGAGCGCCGCCTGCTCGAGCTTGGTCGCGATCTCGAGGAGCGGATCGTTGATCCCGAGCTTCTTCAGGACGTCCCCGCACGCCTTGCCGATGATCTTCGCCCGCGGGTCGAAATTGCGGTAGACCGCGTGGCCGAAGCCCATCAGCCGGTGGCCCTTGCCGCCGGATTTGGCGGCCTCGATGAAGCGCGTGCCGTCGTCGCCCTCGTCATGGATCGACTGGAGCATCTGCATCACGGAAACGTTCGCGCCGCCGTGCAGCGGGCCGGACAGGGCGCATATCCCGGCCGAAATGGACGTGAAGAGATTCGCAGCGCTCGAGCCGACCATGCGCACGGTCGAGGTCGAGCAATTCTGCTCGTGGTCCGCGTGAAGGAGGAGGAGGAGGTTCAGGGCGCGGGCCACCTCGGGAGCGGCCACGTAGTCGTGGTACGGCTCCGAGAACATCATGTGCAGGAAGTTCTCGCAGAACGGCAGCTCCTTCTTCGGGAAGACATACGGCATGCCGCGCAGGTAGCGGTAGATCATGGCTCCGATCGTCCGGACCTTCGAGATCGCCATCGCCGCGGCCAAGTCGAAATTCACGAGATCCTGCTCGAAATTATTTGTCGCCAGGTGCGGATAGTGCGCGGCGAGCGAGGCGACGATGGAGGACATCATGGCCATCGGCGGCGACTCCTTCGGGAAGCCTTCGAAGATGCGCTGCATCTGGGTCTCGACGACCGCGTTTTCCCTGAGGCGCAGCCCAAATTCCTTCCTTTTGGCCGCATTGGGCAATTCGCCGTAGATGATCAGGTAGATCGTCTCGACAAAATCGCTGTATTGCGCGAGCTGCTCGATCGGATAGCCCCTGTGGCGGAGGATCCCGTTGTCCCCGTCGAGATAGGTGATGCTGCTCTCGCACGAACCGGTATTCCCATAACCCTGGTCGAAGCAGATGTGCCCCGTGTCCGCGCGCAGCTTCCTGATGTCGATCGCCTTCTCCCCTTCAGAGCCGACGAGAATGGGAAAGGGGTAATCTTTGCCATCCAGGCTAAGCGTGGCCGTAGTGCCCATGCGGCTTAACCGAAGCTAAAACAGGGCCACTGGCAAAGCAAAGTTGGGATGAATACGGCGATATAACGCCACCGTAAGCAGCCGATCACCGGAACTTTACGCAGATCGGCCCGACCCGGCAGCCATTGCCGCAAAGTTTCTGTAAATCTGCAAGCCCTTGGCCTGGCTCTTTTCCGGGTGAAACTGGGTCGCAAAGGCGCGCCCCCGGGCGATGACTGCCGGGAACGGGCCGCCATAGTCACACTCCGCCAGGACCAGGGAAGGATCGGCCGGTTCGCAGTAGAAGCTGTGGACAAAATAGAATTCATCGCCGCCCTCCAGACGAGCCGCGAGGGGGGATGAAGGATCCCGAAACCTGAGCGTATTCCAGCCCATGTGCGGTACCTTGAATCCGGCGGGGAGACGAAAGCGCCGGACCCGCCCGGCGAATATGCCCATCCCCTTCACATCGCCCTCCTCCGAGGATTCGAAAAGCGCCTGCATGCCCAGGCATATCCCGAGGAAGGGCCTGTCCTCAGCGATCCACTCGCGGACCAAGCGGTCGAGGCGGCTCGCCCGCAGCGAGGCGACGCAATCGCGCAGCGCGCCCACGCCGGGGAGGACGAGGCCGTCGGCCGAGGCGGAGTGCATCTCCACGGGGGTGCGAACCACCCGGGGGGTCGCGCCGACGGCCTCAAGGGCCTTGGTCACGCTCCGCAGGTTGCAAATGCCGGTGTCGATGACGGCAATCGTCGCCATTGACGGCCCGCTAAAGCTTTCCCTTGGTGCTCGGAAGAAGATCCGCGGCTCGCGGCTCGATCTGCGTTGCGGCGTCGAGCGCGCGGGCGAGTCCCTTGAAGACCGCCTCGGCCACGTGGTGCGGCTCCTCGCCATACACCAGCTGCACGTGCAGATTGGCTCCGAGCGTGTTGCTGAACGCGCGGCAAAACTCCTTGACGAGCGCGATGTTGAAATCGCGCACGAACATGGTCGGCGCCTCCGCGCTGTAGACCAGATGCGGCCGGCCCCCGACGTCGACCACGACCCGGGCAAGCGCCTCGTCCATCGGGAGCAGGAAGAAGCCGTAGCGCCTGATTCCGACCTTGTCCCGGAGCGCTTCCTTGAAGGCCTGGCCGAGCACGAGGCCGACGTCCTCGACCGTGTGGTGATAATCCACGTCGGTGTCGCCCCTGGCCTTGATGGTCAGGTCAAAAAGGCCGTGCTTGGCAAAGAGCGTGAGCATGTGGTCGAAGAACGACACGCCCGTGTCGATCTTGCCGTTGCCCCGGCCGTCGATTGCCAGCGTGATCGCAATATCGGTCTCCGCCGTCTTTCGGGAGACGGTCGCTACGCGTTGGAAGGTTCCTTGAGCCATGCGTCGAGGGATTCGTTGAGGACGCGCATTTCGTCGTCCGTCCCGACGCTGACGCGCAGGAACGGCGCGGTCAAGGCATGGCTCGGGAAGTGCCGCACCAGAACCCTTCGGGCCCTGAGAAATTCATAGGCGGACAAGGCGACGGAGGGGCCCGTCCGGCCCTGGGAATCCTTCGGCTCCGTGAATATGAAATTAGCCTCGGAGGGGTATGTGAACCAGCCCCTGACCTCCGACCAGTCGGCCGCGCAGCGGTCTCTCGTGGCCTTTATCCGGCCGACTATCCCGTTGTGATAGGCTTGGTCGGCAAGGGCCGCGATCGCGGCGGCCTGGGAAAGGCGATTCACGTTGTAGCTGTCCCTAACGCGGTCGAGGAGACCTATCACCTGCGGATCGGCCAGGGCATACCCCACCCGGATGCCGGCCAGGGCGTAGGCCTTGGAAAGCGTTCTGACAACGACAAGGTTCGGATACTCGGCCAGAAGCGGAATGGCATTCTCGCGCGCAAAAGGGGAATAGGCCTCGTCCACGACCAGCAGGCCCCTGAAGGATTGCAGCAATTGCTCGATCTCAGCCGTGCGAAATCCCACCCCGGTCGGGGCGTTGGGAGATGTCAGGAAAAACGCTCGCGCGCTGGATCCTGCGATCTTTTCAACCGGCAGCCGCATGCTCCGGTCGAATTCCACAGCCCGGCTCCGGCCGTCCTGAATCCCGACGAGGACCGGATAGAGCGAATAGCTCGGCCAGGTGAAACCGGCCGCGGCCTCGCGGTCGCAGAAGCAGCGGACGAGCAAGTTCAGGATGTCGTCCGAGCCGTTGCCAACGCAGACGTTCTCCTCCTTGAGGCCATGCAGGGCTGCCACCGCATGCCGCAGGGCAACGCTTTTCGGATTGGGATAAAGCCTCAGCGAGGCGCCGTCCTCCCCGATTTCCCGCCGCAAGGCCTCGGCGACCCGCGGACTCGGCGGATAGGGGCACTCGTTCGTGTTCAATTTCACCCAGCCCGGCTCGGTCGGCTGCAGGCCGGGCGTGTAGGCATGCAGTTTGGGAACATGGGGCAGGGCCAGATTCTCGGAAAAGGGCGAATCGGTCACGCCGCCACCCAAAGGGAAACAGGAGCAAGGGGACAGACTATTTGGTGGGGCTTTATTTTGCCTGGAGCATGCTCCCCATCGTCGGGTGCTGCCAATTCCCGGACCGCCGCCAATACCGGCCGCCAAGGTCCGCCGGCCAGTTGCCGGCCGGATGGCGGCCCACGCAGCGCGACAGCGCGGAGATGGTGCGACCGCAGGTCGCGTCCTGCAGGGATGGCCTCGGCGGGTGCCCTTGGGGCAGCCGAGGACACAAAGGCGCCGGATGCAGGCAGCAACTCCTCTGGAGGAGCATACTCCAGGCAAAATGAAAGACTACCGTCTATATGTCGGTCGAGGATTCGACGGACAACTCCCGCGCTTGACATTTAGATAGTTGTCTAATTATCTATTCCACGATGGATCTTCTTTTCAAGGCGATGCAGGATCCGACCCGCCGGAGCATCCTTTCGATGCTCAAGCAGGGGGACCTGGCGGCGGGCGAGATCGCTGAGCGGTTTTCGATGACCAGACCGAGCATCTCCTACCACCTCGACCTGCTGAAACAGGCGGGGCTCGTCTCGTCGCGGAAGGAGGGACAGTTCGTCCGCTATTCCCTGGAAACGACGGTGCTCGACGATTCAATCGGCTGGATCCTCGGCCTTCTCACAGAAACCAAGAAACATGCAAAAATCAGGCTGGCTCAGAAGGGAATGGCTGCAAACAGCCATCCTGGCGCTCCCCTTCATCTTGGTCGCCGCGTGCTGGAATAAATTTCCGGCCCGCGTCGCCATTCACTGGGGCATTCGCGGCAACCCCGACGGCTGGGCAGACCGCGGGCCGGGACTCCTGTTTCTCCCGATCCTGAATATCTGGATCTGCGGGGTTATGCTCGCCCTGCCCCGTCTCGATCCCCGGCTCCGCAGGATGGCCGCTGATGGGGCGAGGTCGTCCCAGGCGCTGGCGATCCTGCGGCTGGCTGTGACCGGCATGCTTGCCTTCGTGTCTTTGCTGATCGCGATCACGGCGCTCGGCTTCCATTTCGACATGGTCCGGCTTCTTATGAACGGCGTTTTGCTGCTGTTTCTGGTGCTCGGGAATTTTCTCGGGAATATCCGGCAGAACTACACGGCCGGCATCAGGACCCCGTGGACGCTGGAGGATGCCGAAGTCTGGCGGGAGACCCATCGGCTGGGGGGCCGGATCCTGGTGCTCGGATCCCTGGTTCTGCTGGTGGCCCAGATGTACATGGGCACCCTTTCACTGCTTGTGGCCTTTCTGGCCTTCGTCCTGGGCTATGTGACCTGGGGGTTTCTCTATTCCTACCTCCGCTTCCGCGCCCGGCACCCGCACGGGGCAGGACCTATTTCACCCTGATTTCAACGGAACGCCCGTGGGCGTCCAAGTTCTCCATGGATGAAAAGGCCGCGACCGAGGGCTGAGCCCGCCGGACGCCGGCCCGATCGTAGAATACAATGCTCGTGCGGCGCTGGAAATCGGAAGCCCGCAACCCGCTGAGGAAGCGCCCCGCCCCGCCCGTGGGCAGCACGTGGCTCGGGCCCGCGACAAAATCCCCCAAGGCGGTCGGGGTGAAATTCCCGATCATGATGGCCCCCGCCGTCGTCACGGCGCGCGTGAGCTTCCTTGCCGTGGCATCGGCCACCAGGAGTTCGAGGTGTTCGGGAGCCAAGGCATTGGCAACCGAGGCGGCCTGGGCGGTCGCGGCGGCCTCGACAACCAGGAATCCATCCGAAAGCACGCGCCGGATGCTGTCCGAGCGATCCGAAAAGCGGAGCTGTTCCTCGATCTCGGCGAGGATCGCGTCGGCGACTTTGGCCGAGGTCGCGACGAGATAAATTTTCTCCCACCCCGACCCGTGCTCCGCCTGCGCCAGCAGGTCCGCGGCCGCAAAGTCCGCCCGGGCGGTGTCGTCGGCGATGACCATCAGCTCGCTCGGCCCGGGAAGGGAGTCGACACCCACGGCGCCGAATACCTGGCGCTTCGCCTCGCAGACATAGGCGTTCCCGGGACCGAAGATCTTGTCGACTGCGGGTATCGTCGCCGTGCCGAAGGCCATGGCTCCGATCGCCTGCACGCCGCCGATGCGATAGACTTCCTTCACACCGGCCAGATGAAGGGCGGCCAGCAGGCCCGGAGCAATCGCTCCCCCCGCGGGCGATGGGGTGCAGACGGCGACCTCGGGGCATCCGGCGATCTTCGCGAGGATGGCGGTCATCAGGACCGTCGAAACAAGCGGCGCATGGCCCCCGGGAACATAGATCCCGACGCGGCGAATGGGGTCAAACTTCTCGCCAACCGTGGCGCCGTGGGGGTTCCGTGCGGTCCAGTCCTGGGGAAGGCCCCGCTTGTTGAAATCGACGATCGCCGCCCGGGCCGCGACCAGCGCCCTGCGTTCGGCGGCGGAAAGGCGTCCGGATGCCCGCGCGAGCTCCGAATTCCTTACGCGAAAATCCCGCGGCCGGAGCTTGGCGCCGTCAAATTTCGCCGCGTAGTAGGCGACCGCCTCGTCGCCCCGCGCCCTTACGTCCCCAAGGATTCCGGCGACCGAGAGCGCGATATCCTCCGGGACGGCGGCTCCGCGGCGGAAGGCTGACAGCTCGGAGGCAAAGTTCCGATCGGTGAAACGGAGTCGGCGCATAGTGCAGGCCGGCTGCCGGTCTCAGGGAGCGGCGGCCTGCGGAGGCTTGACGAAGGGTCCGGAGCCCAATCCAACCGGAGGCAATATCCGCGGCCTCGAGGGAACCGGCGGCAGAGGCACGGCGAACAGGCCGGGCGGAAACGAATCGTTCACGGAGACCCGGTCAAGCGTGAGGACGGTGCTCTTCGGGGCCGCGCCCTGCCTCGCCGGCTCGACCGTGACGATCTTCTGCGGAAATTTGATGCCTCCCGCGATGATCGTCCCCTGCTCGCGTATCGTCAGCCCGCTCGCGGTCTCCGTGTAGACAAGGCGTCCCGTCTCCTTGTCGAAATAACGGTAATACACGACGGTCGGGGAATGGATGAACGCGATCTTCTCGCACGCGACGCCCTCGATGACCGCCGCTCCCTGGTCTTCGACCGACCCACCCGTCGCCTCTATGCCGCGAAAGTACCCCAGATTTTCCCAGACATCCGCGCGAAGGACCCGGATCTGGTCCACGGAAAGCAGGTTGAGGGAGGGCAGGTTGGAATCGACCTGCACCCGCTCCCAGGCGTCGTAATCATCGAGGGCGATCGTCCGGACGACCGTGCGCTTGCCCGCCGCGCCAGGCGCACCCCCAAGGGACTGCACCGCGGTGAACGTCATGTGGTGCTGCCAGGGTCTTTGGAAGACGATGTCGACGGTGCCGGTCGTCGAGGGCGTCTGCACGCCGGCGGCGTCGCCGCTGACGAACGAGCCGGACAGATGCACCGACGTCACCGCCGAAAGGGTGTCCTCCGGGCCGAGATAGGCCCGTGCCTTGGCGATGATGGACGGCTCGTCGGCCCGCGCGACCGCCAGGGCGGAAAAAAGGGCGACAAGGGGGGTAAGCCTCATGATTCGATGCATGGTCCAATACGTCGCAGATCGGCCCGGAATTCAAGCCTGATGCCCCTCCCTTCCCGTTATTCCCACTCGATCGTGGCGGGAGGCTTCGAACTGACGTCGAGGACCACGCGGGAGACGCCATGGACCTCGTTCGTGATCCGGCTCGATATCTTTCGCAGGAGGTCGTACGGGAGGCGCGTCCAGTCGGCCGTCATCGCGTCGATGCTCTCGACGATCCGAAGGCCGATGACGTAGGCGTAGTTCCGCTCGTCGCCGACGACGCCGACGGATTTGACCGGAAGGAAGACGCAGAAGGACTGCCAGACCTTCCAGTACCAGCCGCTCGCGATCATCTCCTCCTGGAGGATCGCGTCGGCTCCCCGCAGGATCTCGAGCTTCTCGGGACTGACCTCTCCAAGGACGCGGACGCCGAGGCCAGGGCCCGGGAAGGGCTGCCGCCAGACGACCTCGCGCGGCAGGCCGAGCCCGGCGCCCACCCGCCGCACCTCGTCCTTGAACAGCTCCCTCAAGGGCTCCAGGAGCTTGAGCTTCATCCGCTTCGGGAGCCCGCCCACGTTGTGATGGGTCTTTATGAGCGCAGCGGGGTTGTCGCCGATGGCGACGCTTTCGATCACGTCGGGATACAGCGTTCCCTGAGCGAGAAAGCCGGCGTGGCCGACCGACTTGAGCGAATTCTCAAAGACCTCGATGAAGGTCAGCCCGATGATCTTCCGCTTCCTTTCGGGATCGGCCACCCCCTTCAGCCGCCGCAGGAAGAGGGCCGAGGCGTCGACAACGCGCACGTCGATGCGGAAGTGCCGCCGGTAGAGCGACTCCACGGCGGCCCGTTCGCCCCTGCGAAGGAGCCCGTTGTCGACGAATATGCAGGTGAGTTGCCGGCCGATCGCTCTATGGATCAGCGCGGCGGCGACCGAGGAGTCGACCCCGCCCGACAGCCCCAGGATGACCCGCTCGGGCCCCACCCGGTCGCGGATCCCGGCGACCGCGTGCGCTATGAAGTCCCGCATCGTCCAGTCCTGCTTCGCGCCGCAGACGCCTATGAGAAAATTGCGCAGGACATCCACGCCGTGCTCCGTGTGAAAGACCTCCGGATGAAACTGGATTCCGAAGAAGTCCCGCTTCCGGTCCTCGATGGCGGCGAAGGGGGAATTCTCGGTCGCGCCGATCGCGACAAAGCCGGGCGGCAGCCGCATGAGCTTGTCGCCATGCGAATTCCAGACGCGGAGCTTTTTCGGCAGCCCGGCGAACAGCCTGCCCGCCTTCCCGATCAAAAGATGGCCGTGCCCGTATTCGCGCCGCGCGCTCCTGGCGACCCGGCCGCGGAGCATCCGGCCCATGAGCTGGATGCCGTAACAGATTCCCAGGACCGGCACTCCGAGGGAGAAGATCCCGCGGTCGGGAATCGGCGCATTCTTCGCGAAGACGGAGCTGGGGCCGCCGGACAGGATGATGCCGATCACACCATCGCGTTTCAGCTCCTCGGCCGGAGTGGCGTAATGGTAGATTTTCGAATAGATCCGGCACTCGCGAACCCGGCGCGCGATGACCTGAGTGTACTGGGACCCGAAGTCGAGGACGGCGATGGTCTGAGGCATGAGGCGGCTAGTGTGCTGTTTTACAAATGCCTGTACATATTCCGAGTCGATTTTGGCCTTGGGCAACGCGGGCGAGGAGGGGGTATCCCCGAGGGGCTATCCCCTCCTCGCGCAACGCAGCCCAGGGGCGAAAGCGACCGGAAGATGTATGGGAATTTGTGAAACAGCACACCAGGAAAGGTAGAGGCAAATCCGATCCGCCGGGCCACCGCAAGTGAGATCAGCGGGGCGTCAGGGGCCGCTAAAATCGAAGCCGGGCGTTCTCATGCCCGCAGCCGGGGCAGCGGCACAGCTGGACGCCGGCGGGGGCGACGTAAAGGCGGTCGCAGCGGATGCAGTGGAACGCCACCTTGCGCCGCTCCTGCTCGAAGCGCAGGTGGTCGCGCCGGTCGTAGGTAAGCCACAGGGCCAGGAAGATCCCGGCGACCCCGAGGCAATAGAGCGCTGCGGCGACGGGAAGCTCGAACATGGGCCGCCGCCGACCGGGCGGTCAGCCTGTGGACCCGCTCCCGGGCGCCGGCGCGGCTGGCGCGGCATCCGATGCGGCTGGGGCGTCGGGAGCAGCCTTGGCCTTCGCAGACGGGCCCTTCTTCGCCTTTGCCCCCTTGCGGCCCTTGGACTTCTTGAATCCGGTGTCCTCGGCCTTGACGAATTCGATGAGCGCCATCTCGGCGGCGTCGCTGATCCGTTGGGGCCCGAGCTTGTAGATGCGGGTGTACCCGCCGCTCCGCTCGACGAACTCCTTGTACTTCTCGTTGAAGAGCAGCGTGACCGCGTCCTCATCCCGCACGTCGCGCAAGGCGAGGCGCCGGAGATGGACCGCATCCTTTTTTTCGGACTTGGCCGCCGCCTGCTTGGCCTTGGTGATGACCTTCTCGACGAAGGGGCGCAGCGCCTTGGCCTTGCTGAGCGTGGTCTCAATCCGCCCGTGCGTGATGAGCGCGACCGCGAGGTTTGACAGCATGGCCGCGCGGTGTTCGCGGGTCACGCCAAGGGAGGCATGGTGTTTATTGTGACGCATGATATGAAAATCGGAAATCGGAAATCGGAAATCGGAAACGGGCGCCCGGATTCCGGGCGCGTCCGGCTTCCGCCTTTCGCTTTCCGCTTTTCGCTTTGTTTTTAGGCCTCTTTCTTGGCGTCGAGCAGGCGCTCGTCGAACTTCATGCCGAGCGAGAGGCCGAGAGCCTCCAGCTTCTCCTTGATCTCGTTGAGCGACTTTTTGCCGAAGTTGCGGTACTTGAGCATCTCCTGCTCGGTTTTCATCGCCAGCTCGCCGACGGTCGTGATGTTGGCGTTGTTCAGGCAGTTGGCCGCGCGAACGGAAAGCTCGATCTCGTTGACCGACATGTTGAGGAGCTTGCGGAGCTTGTTCTGCTCCTCGCTGACCTCGCTCTGCTGGCTCTCGAACTCGAACTGCTCCTCGCTGACGCGGTCGAACACGTCGAGGTGGTGCTTGAGGATCGAGGCGGCCTGCTTGAGGGCGTCGTCCGGGGTGATGCGTCCGTCCGTCCAGACTTCGAGGATAAGCTTGTCGTAGTCCGTGATCTGCCCGACGCGGGTGTTCTCGACCGCGTACTTGACGAGCTTCACGGGGGAAAACAGGGAGTCGATCGGGATGACGCCGATCGCCTGCTCCTCCTTCTTGTTCTGCTCGCCCGGGTAGTATCCGCGCCCGGTCTTGATCTCGATCTCGGCCTCGAAGGAGCGCTTCGAGTCGAGGGTGCAGATTGCCTGGTCGGGATTGACGATCTGGATGTTGGCGTCGGCCTGGATGTCGGCTGCCGAGACGGCGCCGGCCTTGTTGGCCTTGACGAGGAGGCTGATCGTGTCGCGCTTCGTCGAGACGATCAGGACCTTCTTCAGGTTCAGGACGACGTCCGTGACGTCCTCGACCACGCCGTCGATGCTCTGGAACTCATGGTTGACGCCGTCGATCTTGACGGAGGTGATCGCCGCCCCCTCGATCGAGCTGAGGAGGATGCGCCGGAGCGAGTTGCCGATGGTGTGGCCGTAGCCCGCTTCAAAGGGTTCGGCGATGAACTTGGCATAGGTCGGCGTGGAGCCTTCCTCGACCTTAGTGAGCTTGTTGGGGAGTTCGAACTTTCCGAGGCGTTTGGGCATGGGATGGAAATAGCAGGGTTCAGAAGCGGGAGTAGAATTCGACGATAAGCTGTTCGTTGATGTTTTGGTCCATCTCGTCCCGGTTCGGGAGGCGGACGACGGCGGCCTTGAACTGCTCGGCGTTCAGCGAGAGCCAGCCGGGGACGGTGCGGATGCGGTTCTCCTCGAGGTTGCGCGTCGCCATCTGGCGGGAAGCCGGCGTGTTCTTGACCTCGATCTCGTCGCCGGGCTGCACGTTGTAGCTGGCGATGTCGACCTTGTGCGCGTTGACGCGGATGTGCCCGTGGTTGACGAACTGGCGGGCGGCCGCGCGGCTCTTGGCGAAGCCGATGAGGTAGATGACGCTGTCCAGGCGGGTTTCGAGAAGCTGCAGGAAGCGCTCGCCCGTGACGCCGCGCTCGCGCTTGGCGATCTCGAACATGCGGCGGAACTGGCGCTCGAGCAGGCCGTAGGCGTAGCGGAGCTTCTGCTTTTCGTTCAGGCCGACCGCGTATTCGCTGTACTTGCGGCGGCTCTTGGGGCCGTGCTGGCCCGGGGGATAATTGCGGCGCTCCAGCGCCTTGCCCGAGCCGAGGATGTGCTGGTTGAAGCGTCGGCTGATGCGGGTGCCGGGACCTAGATAGCGAGCCATGTTGGGAAAAGGATGAGGATGAAAGTTGCGGTTAGACCCGGCGCCGCTTGCGCGGGCGGCAGCCGTTGTGGGGAATGGGCGTGACGTCCACGATCGAGCTGATCTCAAGCCCGATGGCCTGCAGGGCGCGGATGGCGCTGTCGCGGCCGAGGCCGGGCCCGGAGACCCGGATCACGACGTCCTTCAGCCCGTGGGACATGGCGTTCCTCGCGGCATCCTGGGCCACGACCTGGGCCGCGTAGGCCGTGGACTTTCGCGAGCCGCGGAAGTTGCACTTGCCGGCGCTGGACCAGGCGATCACCTGGCCCTTGTGGTCGGTGATCGAGACGATCGTGTTGTTGAACGAGGCGAGGACATTGGCGACGCCGGAGGTGACGTTCTTCGATCCTTTGGCCTTTCGCACCTTGATCGTGCCCAGCTCCTCCTTAAGGAGGTCCTCGGCCGTCGGCTGCTTGGCGACGCCGCCGACCATCTCGGTCTTCGCGGGAGCATCGGGCGCCGCGCCAGCGGGAGCGTCCTCGCGCGGCTCGCCCTTGGGGGCGCGGGGCTTCTTCTCCGCCGGGCTCTTGGCCGGGGCGGACGCTGTTCCCTCGTCGATGGAGGGTTTGGAGGGAGCGCCCGCAGCTGCCTTGGCGGAGGCGGGTTTCTCCTTCTTGGGTGTGGACTCGTCGGCCATGAGAATTTTTATTCCTTCGTTTTCGTGACGCCCACCGTCTTGCGGGGGCCCTTGCGGGTGCGTGCGTTCGTGCTCGTGCGCTGGCCGCGGACCGGCAGGCTGCGGCGATGGCGGATGCCGCGGTAGCAGTTAACCGCCTGCAGGCGCTTCAGATTCGCGGCGATCTCGCGGCGGAGGTCGCCCTCGACCACCCATTTGTGCTCCGTGATGACGTGGAGGATCTTGTTGAGCTGCTCCTCAGTCAGATCCTGGGCCCGCATGTTGGCGTCGAGGCCGGCCTCGACGATGACCTGGTCGGCCCGCGTGGGGCCGATGCCGTAGATATAGCGGAGGGAGTACGCGACTTTCTTTTTCGCGGGGATTTCTACGCCGAGAAGACGAGGCATATGAGTCTGGGTGGAGTTGAGAGTTAAGAGGAGAGAGTGGGATCTGAAAGTGACGGGGGCGGAACCGTGAGGATTTCCGGTCCGGTTTCCGCAGTGAGCACGGTGTGTTCGAAATGAGCCGATGGGGAGCCGTCCGCCGTGACGACCGTCCAGCCGTCCGGGAGCGTCTTCGTCCGGTAGCCGCCGAGATTGACCATGGGCTCGATGGCAAGCGTGAAGCCCGGCCGGATCTTCTCGCCGGTGCCAGGGCGGCCGAAGTTGGGAATCTCCGGCGGCTCATGCATTGTCCGGCCGACGCCGTGCCCGACCATGTCTCGGACGACGCTGCACCCGTTTGCCTCGACGAAGGCCTGGATCGCGTGCGAAATGTCGCCGATGCGGCCCCCGACCTGCGCCTTGCGGATTCCGACGTCGAGGGCCTCGCGGGTGACCCTCAGGAGGCGCTCAATATCCGGGGCTATCGGAGGGATGGGCAGCGTGACGGCGTTGTCGCCGATGAAGCCTTCGTATTCCACGACGACATCGAGGGAAACGATGTCCCCCTCGCGGAGGATTCGCCGGAACGACGGTATGCCGTGGACGACCTCGCTGTTCACCGAGATGCAGGTGTGCGCCGGATAGCGGCGGCCGTTGTGCTGGTAGCCGTAGCAGGCGCTGCGGGCGCCAAGCGCGCTTATCGCTTCCCTGCCGGCTTCCTCCAAGTCTTGCGTTGTCACGCCAGGACGGACGAGAGGCCTCAAAGCGTCGAGCGCCTTGGCGGCGATCGCGCATGCCTCCCGCATCCGGGTGATCTCCTCCCTGGTCTTGCTGCGGATCATCAGGAATGGACGTCCCCCGAAGCGCGCTCCGGAACTTCCGGGAGAACGAACGGGGGGGCGACATCGGCGGTCAGGCCGAGATCGCGATAGTGGGCGACGAGGGCCTCGGGAGCACCGGGGCCGGCGAACACCGCGTCGAGAGACTCGTCGCGAGCGTCTAGCCATTCGTCGAACACTTTGGCTTGGAGCAACGTAGCCGGGAAGTCCGCGAGGACAAAGCCCGCATCAGGTTTGCGCGCAAAAAACCACCGGCGCGTGAGCGCGAGGACGGATTCCTCCGTCCCGGGGCGGCGCGAAATCCCCCGTCGCATCAGGCCGGCGGGAGAGACGTGCTCAATGTGCAAAGAACGGGCCCGGCGCAGCAGGTCTTCCCAGTGGAAATCCGGCGCTCCGAGCCAAAGGAGCTTCGCTTTGACGGCAGCGTCAAAAGACGAAAAGGGTCTATTGATGGCGACCGAGGCGATCAGAGTAAAGAACTTATTTGAGGAACGTCCGGTACACCCATATCGTCATGCCCAGGAGGAACATGCCGAGCAGGGGCCAGACGATCTTCATGACCGCATCGATTGCGAGAGCGTCGCCGGTCGTCCCCTGCTGCGGATTGGCGCTCCGCGCCCGGATCCGGCCCTTTTTAAGGAAGCCGTCGTAGTGGCGCTGAAGGAGGAATGTCTCGATCTGGCGCATCGTGTCGAGGATGACGCCGACGGTGATGAGCATCCCGGTCCCGCCGAAGAAATACCCCACCTGCTGCGGAATGTTCAGCTTGAACTCGACCAGGTTCGGCATGACCGCGATCACCGTCAGGAAGATCGCGCCCGCCAGGGTCAGCCGGGTCATGATGAAATCGAGGAACTGGGCGGTGGGCTCGCCGGGCCGCACGCCGGGAATATACCCGCCGTACTTCTTCAGGTCGTCCGCAATCTGAATCGGCTTGAACATGACGGAGACCCAGAAATAGCTGAAGAAAAGGATGAGGACGGTGTAGCCCGTGTAGTAGATCCAGTGCCCCGGGAGCAGGTTCTGCGAGAACTCGATCAGGAATCCGAGCGACTTGAAGGCCGCGCCCAGCTGGGAAAGTATCTGCTGCGGGAAGAGGAGGATCGCCGCGGCGAAGATGACCGGCATGACGCCCGAATAGTTGACTTTCAGAGGCAGGAACGAGCTCTGCCCGCCCATCACCTTGTTGCCGACCACGCGCTTTGCGTACTGGACGGGGATCTTCCGCTGTCCCTGAACGACCATGATGATGCCGACCGTGACCGCGAGAAAGAGCGCGATCATGAGGATTGCCAGCGGGACGCCCCCGAGGCCGCCCGCCGGGCCCGCGCCGATCGGGCGGAAGAACATGCGGTAGGTCGCCTGGGCCGCGCCAGGCACACCGGCGAGGATGTTGATCGTGATCAGCAGGGAGACTCCGTTCCCTATCCCGCGCTGGGTGATCTGCTCGCCGAGCCACATGAGGAGCATGGTGCCGGCGGTCATGAAGACGACCGAGGTCAGGAAGAAGCCGGTGCGGCTGACGATGACGATGTTGCCGTAGAAGTTCGGGTCGTAGCCGGGGAAGAGCCGGGCCGGATTCTCGAGCGAGTAGATGAGGAGCGCGCCCTGCACGAGGCAGATGAGGACCGTAGCGTAGCGGGTGTACTGCGTGATCTTCTGGCGGCCGACATCGCCCTCCTGCTGCAGCCGGCTCAGGGCCGGAACCACCGCGGTCATCAGCTGGAAGATGATCGACGCGCTGATGTAGGGCATGATGTTCAGCGAAAAGAGGGCTCCCTTGAGGAGCGCGCCTCCCGTGAACATGTTGTAGAGCGCGAGAATTCCGCCGGAAGCCCCTCCCCCGCCCTGCTGCCGGAAGAAATCCTGGAGGGGATGGGGGTCGATCCCAGGGAGCGGGATGTGGGCGCCGACGCGCGCGACGAAGAGGAGCGCCAGGGTGTAGAAGATGCGCGAGCGGAGCTCGGGGATCTTCAGGGAGTTGGCGAAGGCGGAAAACATCAGCCGACGATGGCCTCGCCGCCGGCCTTTTCTATCTTGGCCCTGGCCGACGCGGAAAACTTCGCAGCGGTCACCTTGAGCGCGCGGGAGAGCTCTCCGTCGCCGAGGACCTTGATCGCCTTCTCGTCCTTGCGGACGAGGCCGGCCTGGGCCAGCACCAGCGCGTCGACCGCGGTGATCTTGGCGTCGAGGACGGCGAGGTCGCCGACGTTTACGACGACCGGCTCCACGCGGAAGGCCGCCTGGTTGAAGCCGCGGTGCGGCAGCTTGCGGTAGAGGGGCATCTGGCCGCCCTCAAACCCGGGACGGATGCTGCTGCCGGAGCGCGCGCTCTGGCCCTTGCCGCCGCGCGTGCTCGTCTTGCCGTGGCCGCCGCCCTCGCCGCAGCCCACGCGCTTCTTGCGATGGATGGCCCCGGGGACGTTCTGGAGTTCGTGAAGTTTCATCTGGATTATTTGCGCGTGGCCGCGATGTCCTCCGCGAGGCGGAGCTGCTGAAGCGCGTTCAGCGTGGCGTTGACGACCGCGATGTGGTTGTTGGAGCCCATCGACTTGGTCAGGATGTTCTTGATGCCGGCCGCCTCGAGGACGGCGCGGACGCCGCCGCCGGCGATCAGGCCGGTGCCGGGGGATGCCGGCCGGAGCAGGACCTTGCCGCCGTCGAACTTGCCGAGGACGTCATGGGGGATCGTGTCCCCGCGAAGCTTGACGCGGACGAGGTGCTTCTTCGCGTGCTCGGTGCTCTTCTTGATGGCGTCGGGCACCTCGTTCGCCTTGCCGTAGCCGATTCCGACGCTGCCCTTCTGGTCGCCGACCACGACGAGCGCGGCGAAGCTGAAGCGGCGGCCGCCCTTGACGACCTTGGCGCACCGGTTGACGAAGACGACCTTCTCGACCATGGCGGGGCCGTCGGCGGCCGAGCGGTCGTCGCGGCGGGAGGAGGATGAGGAAATGGTGGCAGTGCTCATGGGCGGTTAGAAGGACAGGCCGCCCTCGCGGGCGGCGTCGGCGAAGACCTTGACCTTGCCGTGGTAGCGGGCGCCGTTCCGGTCGAAGACGACCGGGCCGAGCCCGGCCGACTTGGCCTTGGCGGCAAATGCGACGCCGAGGATCTTTGCGCCGGCGAGATTCGCCTGGAGCTTCTTCTTGCGCAGCTCGGGATCGAGGCTGGACAGAAACACGAGCGTCGCGCCGTTGTCGTCGTCGATCGCCTGGGCGTAGATGTGCTTGGTGCTGAACTTGACGCTCAGCCGGGGCCGCACGGCCGTGCCCTTGACCTTCTTGCGGATCCGCCAGCGGCGCTTCTGCAGCAGCCGGGCCTTGTGAATGGTGTTCATGTGAAAAGGACGGCGGTCAGGCGACCGTCTTGCCCTCCTTGCGGCGGACGCGTTCGCCGACGAGGCGCACGCCCTTGCCCTTGTAGGGCTCGGGGGGATAATGGGCGCGGATCTCGGAGGTCATCTTGCCGACAAGCTGCTTGTCGCAGCCCTCGACCTTGAGGCGCGTGCCCTCGGTGACCGTGATCTTTATCCCTTCGGGGATATCCATCAGGATCGGATGGGAGTAGCCGAGGGCGAGGTCGAGCTGCTTGCCCTTCAGGACGGCCTTGAAGCCGACGCCCTGGATCTCGAGCTCCTTCGCGTAGCCGACGGTCACGCCCTTGACCATGCCCGCGATGATCGAGCGGGCCGTGCCGTACATGGCGTTGGCGAAGCGCGTCTCGTCGACGGGGGCGACGATGACCTTCTTGTCGGCCACGGTGATGGTGACGACGGGGGCGAAGGTCTTGCTGACCTTTCCCTTGGGTCCCTCGACGCGCACGGTCGTGTCGGTGATGTCGACCTTGACCTTGTCGGGGATTAAAACGGGTTGTTTGCCGATGCGGCTCATGGTGCGGGGATCCTTACCAAACGTTGCAGACGAGTTCGCCGCCGGCCTTCTGGCGGCGGCAGTCGGCGTCCTTCATGAGACCCCGGGAAGTGGAGACGATCCCAATGCCGAGGCCGTTCAGGACGCGCGGAATTTCGCTATAGCTGTAGTAGAGGCGCCGCCCGGGCGTCGAGGCGCGCACGAGGCCCGTGAAGGCGGGGGAGCCTGCCACGTACTTCATCTGGACGACGAGCGTCTTGTGGCCCTGCGCGTCGGCGCCGGTGCTGATCTCGCCGACATAGCCCTCGGCCTTCAGGATGCCGGCGATGCTCTCCTTGAGCCGGGAATGGGGAATGACGCACGCGTCGAGACGCGCCTTGGCGGCGTTGCGCAGTCGCGTTAGGAAATCACTGATCGGATCGGTCATGGCGGATGATGTTTTTGTCCTGCTGCCGAATCATATCCGACTTTCGGCGGGGACGGGAAATGGGATGCGGGCGAAAAGGGATGCGGGGCCTACCAGGAGGACTTGATGACGCCGGGAATCTTCCCGGCGAGCGCCAGCTCGCGGAACGTGATGCGGGAAACGCCGTACTTGCGCTTGTAGCCGCGCGGACGGCCGCTGAGCGAGCAGCGGTTGCGGACCCGAACGGGGGAGGAGTTCCGGGGCAGCTTCTGCAGCTTCACCTGGGCGGCGAAGAACTCCTGATCGGTGGTCGCCGGGTTGACGAGGGCGGCCTTCAGCTCGGCGCGCGTCTTGGCGAACTTGGCGACGAGGCGCTGGCGCTTCTTGTT
>CAZJNA010000002.1:0-1184 GCA_964547325.1 uncultured Opitutaceae bacterium
CCGTCGAAATCGGCACCGCCAAGATCACCGTCCTCGTCGGCGAATACACCGGCCGGGAGCTCGCCATCATCGGCTGCGGCGAATGCCAGTCGACCGGCGTGATCAAGGGCGCCGTTGTCGACTACAAGGCCGCCAGCGAGTGCACGCACAGTGCGCTCGAGCAGGCCGAGCGCGACGCCGGCGAGCGCATCGACTGCGTCTTCCTTTCCCAGAGCGGCGGCCATCTGGAGGGGTTCTACAACGAGGCTTCGGTGAACGTGAAGGCGGCCGACAACATGATCGACCGGGACGACATCAGCACCGTCTCCGAGCTCGCCCGGGCGAAGGAGCTTCCCGCCGGGCGCATGGTCGTGCACCACATCCGCCGCCCCTTCCGGGTGGACGGGAGGCTCGTGCCCACCTCGCCCGAGAACCTCGTCGGCCAGAGGCTCGAAGTCGGCTACTGGACGGTCCACGGGCAGGAACAGCGCCTGGCGGACCACCTCCACGTCATCCGCGGATTCAACCTCGAGGTGCGCGAGCTCGTGCTCTCGAGCCTTGCCTCGGGGCACATGGTGACGACCCCCGAGGAGCGCCAGCACGGCGTCCTCGCGATCGACATCGGCGCCGGGACCACCGACTACGTCCTCTACCGGGACGGGGTCGCCCATACGACGGGCGTTGTTCCCGTCGGAGGCGCACACCTCACGAACGATCTCAGCATCGGGCTTCGCCTGACCGACGGCCACGCCGAGAAGCTCAAGCTCCGGCACGGCCGCGCCCTCGTCCAGTCCCGCGACAAGGCCGAGAAGGTCTGGCTCGACGGGAACTTTGCGATCGGCGACCGGCAGTTCCCGCGGCAGGCCATCGAGCAGATTCTCGCCGCCCGCACCTGGGAGCTGCTCGAGGTCGTGCGCAAGCGGCTCGGCAACGCCTTTTCGCCTGAGACCTGCGCTGCGGGCGTGGTCCTGACGGGCGGCACCGCGAAATTGCCCGCTATAGCCGAATGCGCGGGAAAGGTGTTCGGCGTCCCGGCCCATCTCGGCGAGGCCCCGGCCGGAGTGGCCGAAAATCTGCGCGATCCCGGCTACCATACGGCCCTCGGCCTCCTCTACTACGGCCTGAGCTCCCAATCCGACCGGGCCAACCTGCGCCGCCGCCGCGGCTTCCTGAGCGGCGTCTCCCGTCTCTTCGCCCACGCCTGA
>CAZJNA010000002.1:1284-70996 GCA_964547325.1 uncultured Opitutaceae bacterium
CATGGACCTCAACGAACTTCCCCTCGAGCACCAGTCGCTCGCCGACCGAAACGTCGCCATAAAGCTGATCGGCGTCGGCGGGGCCGGCTCGAACGCCGTGGACCGGCTCAAGATGGAGAACCTCGAACGGCTGCAGCTCGCCGTCATCAACACCGACCACCAGGCGCTGGGCAGTTCCCCCGTGCAGGACAAGGTCCTGATCGGCATGGGGGTGACCCGCGGGCTCGGCGCCGGCGGCGATCCGGAGCTCGGCCGCGAGGCCGCCGAGGCCGACCGCGCCAAGATCGCCTTGGTCATGAAGGATTGCGACCTCGTCTTCCTCCTCGCCGGCATGGGCGGCGGGACCGGAAGCGGGGCCTCGCCGGTCGTCGCGGAAATCGCCGCGGAGCAGGGGGCCCTGGTCATCGCCTTTGTCACCATGCCCTTCAGCTTCGAGGGCGGCCGGCGGCTCAAGCAGGCCGAGGAGGGCCTCCGCGCCCTCCGGCTCGTCTGCGACGCCGTGATTCCGCTTCCCAACGACATGCTCCTCCAGGAGGGAGCCGACGATGAAACCGTGCTCGATTCCTTCGCGCGCGCGGACGCCTGGATCGGCCGGGGCGTGAAGTCCATCTGGGCGATGCTCTCCAAGACCGGACTCATCAACCTCGACTTTTCGACCCTGCGGCAGGCGTTCCAGCAGCAGCGGGGCGGAAAGACGCTCTTCGGGCTCGGCGAGGGATCCGGAGAAAACGCCGTGGCCGACGCCATTGCCTCCCTCAAGCTCTGCCCGCTTCTCCACACACCGGAATTTTCCCGCAAGGCCGACCGCCTTCTCGTGAACATCATCGGGGGCACGGACCTTACGCTGCCCAAGGTCAACGAGCTCATGAACGCGGTGACCGAGCAGTTTGGCCGCGAGTCGCACGTCATCATGGGGGCCGTCATCGACGAGGGCCGGCAGAACCAGCTCGAGGTCTGCGTCCTCGGGACGAGCGACATGGGAGGGCGCGGAGCCGTCGCCCGCCGCCCGGCGGTCGTCCGTGCGAAGGCGCCCGCTGTTCGCGCAGAGACTCCTGCCAGCGCGCCGGTCGAAGCGGTTGCGGTTCCCGATCGGGAGCTTGCCGAGGCTCCTTCCGCCGGTTTCCGAGCCGAATCGAAGGCCGTTCACGCTGCAAAGGCTGCCCAGGACGAGTTTGGCTTTGGCGAGGTCGAAAGCCGTGGGCATTTCGAGAAGACCGACCGGAACCTCTTCGACGGCCAGGACCTCGACGTGCCGACCTACCTCCGCAAGGGGATCAAGATCGCGATCTGAGTTTGGAAAGAGCCGCCAGGCGGCGCGGCAGGTCCCTATGGCCAAATGCGGCCAGCTTGGGGAGGCCGGACGAGCGCAATGCCTCGACCGGCATGACGTCTGCGAACGAGACGTCCGGATGCCGCCGGTTTAAGGCCGAAGCATTTTCCGACGTCAGCACAGCGAGTGTCTTTTGCAGGAGTTTGAGCGCGGCCTTCTCATTCGACGGAGACGCCGTTGTGACGACTTCCGTCAGGAATTCACGCAACACCAGGATCAGGATCCGTACGTGCTTTATATCCTGCCGTCCGTCTTGGTCGAGGTGCAGGGCGTTCTGCAGCTTGCCCTGCAGGAGCAGATGGGGAAAGAGAACCGGCACGTCGTGGCCGCTGACCCGCAGCAACAGGGTGTCCCTCATGTCGATCTTGGGAATGCCATTCACGCTGCGAAGCACGTCGATTTCGCGGGTGTCCGGCTCCACGCCGAGGATGAGGGTGCCGTCCGTAATTTCGCGGGGACCGCTTAGGAGCAGCTTGCCGCCGAGCTCGTGATGCAGGGCGATCAGCGCGTTGCGGGTCCCATAGACGTCCATATCGCCGCTCGTGAGGGGCCGGTGGGCCTTTAGCTCGTCGCCGATCCGATCGGCAAAGGTCAATGCCCACAGGTTGACCGCATGGCCTCCGACCAGGACGAGCGGCTCCTTGGTCTGCCTGGCTATGGCTCTGAAGATCGCCTCGAACGCCTCCACGGGCCTGCGACTTGTCCGTGCCATGGGCAAGGATCAAGGCGCGTGAGCGCCCGCGTGACTGCGGATTGCGGTCCAGAGGTTTGCGATCCGCACAGGCTGCCTGATCGGAGCGTTGCGATCCTGAGCCTCGGCGGTGGACAGCTTTCCCGACGCAATCAGGCGCGCCGCTTCCCTGCGCTGGGCTGCCTTCGCAGCCGAGCGGATTGTCAGAAGGCTGGAGGCGTCGGGTGTGTCTTTGTACGCCGCGAAATATGCGGAAGTGGCCTCGCGCAGGATCACCGACACCCCGGTTTTCCGGGCTGCGGCCGTCGCCTCGAACCATTCGAGGACGGAAAGGTTTTCGAGGTAGGTGATGGAACGCTTGTTGGGGGAAATGGAATTTGGCACAGGTATAAGATACCCGGTATAAGAAGTAATACTCAAGGCGAAAAACGACCCGGCTGCGAAACGCCGCGCGCTGGCTGCACCATTTTAACGGCAGCGGGGCATCGTGCCCAAAGCACGATCAGGAAGGCAGCCTACTTTGTCTCAGGAGCTACCGCAGCAACTTCATGGCCGCCACCTGGCCGATCCAGAAGACGAACATCCAGAGGACCATCGCGAATTTGCTCTCTGCGATCTTCGTCCCAAGGCGCCCTTCAAGTTGTGCCAGGTCGCTTTTGAACTCGGAGCGGAGCTCGGCGATATCGTTTTTGAACTCGGAGCGGAGCTCGGCGATATCGTTTTTGAACTCGGCTCGGACGGCCGCAAACTCGCTCTTGAACTCGGCGCGCACGGTTGCGAATTCGCTTTTGAATTCGGACCGAAGTTGGGATGCGGTTGCGCGGATCTCCGACCGGAGTTCGACTCCAAGGCCGGAAATATCCTGTTTGAGGGACGTCTCAATCAGATGCACTTCGGTATCCAGCTTGGCCGCATCGACTTTGCTCGCAAGGACTTTTGCCTGCCGCGCCTCGTCGTCATCGAAGGCGCTCTCGATCGCTTGGGCAATGGCCCGAGCCTGCAGGTCGGGCAGGTCGGCGGATTTCAAGGTATCGTAGAGTTTGAGGGAATCGATCATCCCCGGATAATAGCAACCGCGGCAGCAGTGTCGGACGGCGGCGCTCGACCCCCTTGGCAAAGGCCCGCGCTTCTGCATCCTTGAGTGCATGTTTGTCGACGAATGCATCATCAAGGCCCGGGCGGGCGACGGGGGCCGCGGGTGCATCTCCTGGCGCCGCGAGAAATATGAGCCCTTCGGGGGCCCGAACGGCGGCGACGGGGGGCGCGGCGGCGATGTCGTTCTCCTCGGCGACGAGAACACGAACAACCTGATCGACTACCGGTACAAGCAGCATTGGGCCGGCGAGCGGGGCGAGCACGGCCTGGGCAAGGACTGCACGGGAAGAGAAGGGAAGGCCGCCATCCTCAAGATACCCCTGGGCACGATGATTATCCGAACGGGTACCGGCCAGGTCGTCGCCGAGATCACCGAGCATGGACAGCAGGTCGTCCTCTGCAAGGGCGGCAACGGCGGCTGGGGAAACACGCATTTCAAGACGTCCACCAACCGGGCCCCCCGGCGCGCGAATCCAGGCCAGCCGGGCGAGCAGGGCGAATTCCAGCTTGTCCTGAAAAGCATCGCGGACATCGGACTCGTGGGCTTTCCCAACGCGGGCAAATCCTCGCTCACGCGGGCGCTCACCCAGGCGCGCCCCAAGACGGCGGCCTACCCGTTCACGACGCTCCACCCGCAGATCGGCGTCATCGAACACACCGATCCCCATGCCGGGGGCCGGCGGCTCCTGCTCGCCGACATTCCCGGCCTGATCGCCGGCGCCAGCGAAAACCGGGGCCTCGGACACCGCTTCCTGCGGCACATCGAGCGCTGCAAGCTCCTGCTCCTCATCGTGGACATGGCGGGCGTGGACGGCCGCGACCCGCGGAACGATTACCGGGACCTCCTCCGGGAGCTCAAGCTCTACGACCCGGCGCTCTTGAAGAAGCCCCGGCTTGTCGCCGCCAACAAAATCGACCTGCCTGAGGCGAAGGCGCGGCTGGCCGGCTTCAAGCGGCGCCACAAGGTGGCGGTGCTTGAAATCTCGTGCCTCAGCGGGAAGGGGATGGAACGGCTGAAGCGGGAGCTGGTGAAGCGGGCCACGCCGCGGCCGCCAAAAGCATCGCGCTGAGCTCGGTTCCCGCCCGCGCGAATTGCGCGGCGATCCAGCCCCGCCCGGGCCCGGCGGCCGGGTCTGCCGCCGGAGCGGGAAGGGGGGCTTCCTCGAGCGCATGGCGCGCGTCGCCGAGGGATGTCTCCCCTCCGGCGTCGCGTTCGATTCTCCCGGCGATCGCCTCGAGGGCGTCTCCTCCCCGCCGGGCGAACGGGGCGAGCTCCCGTCCAATCTCCGAGGAGGAAGGCGACAGGTGGAGGGCGACGAGATTGAAGGTCCGGGTCAGCCGCTGGTTGCCGTTCGCGAGCGTTGCCGCGAGCTCGAGCCGGTCCTGCCGGTTTTTTGGGTCGCCCATCATCCGCTGAAGCGAAGAAAAGACGTCGCTGTTTGCGGACTCGGCCATGCGCTTGGCCCGGATGACTTCCGGGTCGTAGCCCGCACCCGCCTCCAGATGCGCGACCAGCAGGCGAAGGTAATCGCGGTTGCCGCGGAGCGCCCGCGCGAGGACGGGCGGGAAGCGCTCCCTCTCCCAGACCGGCCAGAAGACGAGCGCGGCAAAGAGAGCCAGGAGGCCTCCGGCAGTCGTGCTGGCGAGCCGTTCGAGGGTGAATGCGCCGGGCACCGGGCCGCTGGATTCGGTCAGGAGCACGACAAAAAGGGTGATGAAGACCACCGCAAGGCCGTAGTTGCGCTTTATGTAGTACGTGAAGACAAAGCTCGCGGCGGCGGTGGCGGCCATGAGCGCCGCGAAGGGAAGGTGCATCCGGAGGAGGAGGGTCGCGAATACGCTTCCTATCAGGGTTCCGAGCATCCGCTGCGCGGCCCGCTGCCGGGTGGAGCCGTAGTCGGGCTGGAGGACGACCACCATCGTGAAGGGAAGCCAATAGCCATGGGGAAGCCCCAGTCCCTTGAAGGCGAGAACCCCGACCATGGTCAGGACCGCGATCCGCGCGGTGTGGCGGACGAGCGCGGGGTCGATGCGCGCCCCGTAGTTGAGCGCGGATGCGAGGGGACGCATCATCCAAGCATTGAGGTCGAAAAGTTCGAGCGAGAAGGCGGCGCGCTCGCCGGCCCGGTCGATCGTGGCGCGGAGGGCCCCGCCCACGACGGCCAGATGTCCCTCGATCTGGCCGAGGATCTCCGCGACCGGCGCGCCCGCGGGGACGCGCGATTGCAGTGCGGGGAGAAGGAGCTTCAGGCGGCGCAGCCGCACGTCGCAGGCGGCGAGGTGCGCCGGCTGCCGCGACACGACCGCGAGGGCCACCGTGCGGGCTGTGTTCGTGAGCGGCGTGAGAACGGTCTGCCAGACCGGCGCGAGGTTCGCCCAATCTCCGGGCGGAAGGCCCTCGAGGATCGTGTCAAGGGCGCCGATCTGAAGGGCGAGCCGAGCTGCAGCGCGCTGCAGCTTGTCCAGTCCCCGGAGCCAGGCCTGCGGGCGGGTGGTCCCGGTCGGTGCGAGAACCGCATAGGTCTGGTCCAGGGTGGTCCTTAGGGCGGCCTCCGCTTCCGCCATGCGCCGGTGGCGCTCGCCTGCGGGCGCCACCGGGTCGGGGGACATCGCGGCAAAGAGGTCGGCCACGGCCAGCCAGCTGTCCGAGACCGCCCGCCGAAGGGGATGCTGCGGGCGGAACGGCCAGAATGCCAGCTGGAGCGCCACGCCCCAGAGTCCTCCCGCAAAGGCGGCGATGAGGCGGTGCTTTGCAGCCGCCGGGCCGCCCGATCCGGCGAGCCCGATGGCATACATGAGGGTTGAGGAGACTGCGATCGCCGGACCGTAGTCGCTGCTCAAGTAGCGCCAGACGCCCCCAAGGATGGCCACGACCGCCATCCCCGCGACAGCGGCGATCAAATGGGGCCCAAGGAGCCCCCCGAGTCCGGCGCATGCGGCCAGGATGGCGGTGGCGGCCAGGAGGAGGCTGAAGCGAAGCCCATAGGCGCCGCGCACATCGGGCATCGCGACATTCTGGGCTGCAATCGCGGCAAACATCGCCTCGACGGGCAGCCTGCCCGCGATGGCGACTAGCAGCGGCGCCATGAGGGCGAGCGTGCACCGCGTGGCGCGCCCGAGGTCGGGTCGGAGCGATTCGTTTTCTGCTAGCCGGCCCAAACGCCTCAGGGAGCTGATTGCCGCCATGACCGAGCGATAGTGGAGCGGGCCCGATTCTCAAGTTCTGCCGGTTTGTGCCGATCCAAAGGGCTGACGGCGGTCCGGCCATTTGCCTGATCGCTCGCCGTCTTTGGCCGAATCCAGCCTCTATGGCCAATGTGCTTCTGATTGACGAGAGTGACGTGGCGAGGAAAGCCCTCAAGGGGATCCTCGTGCGGGGCGGCCATCGCCTGGCGGCTGTGGGCAAGTTCGACGAGGCCTGGGAGTTCCTTCGCGCCCACGTAAAGCTGGACCTGGTCATCATGGAACTGGGGCCGAAGACCGAGCCCGGGATGGAATTCATCAAGCGGCTCCGGAGGGATTGCTTCCTCAAGCTGCTGCCCGTTGCGATTTACACGTCGCAGGTGGACCGCGCGGCCGTGAGGGCTGCCGCGGAACTCCATGTTCAAAATTTTCTGCTCAAGCCCTATGACGACCATCACATCTATTCCGAGGTTGCCAAGGCTTTGGTGAATCCCTGGCGGCAGCGGTTTTTCGAGGAGGAGAAGTCCTTCTGCGTGCTCATGGGGATCCAGCCTGACGAGCTCCGCCGAACGCTCGGCGAGCTGCGATCGGGGTTGGAGGCTGCGGCTCCCTACCTCGTCGATTGTGCGCAAAACCAAAGCGCCGTCGGGGCGGGGTCCCGGCTGATCAAGCTCACGGCGTCGGCCGAGGAGGCCGGCGCATGGGGCGCCGTTGAATGCCTCGGCGAGCTACAGGCGAGCCTTTCGGAGAACGATTGGGATCGCTTATCCCTGCAGATTCCCGGGCTCGAATTCGCGGCCACGCTGATCGCGATCCATCTCAACCCGGGCCACGTCCCCGAGCCCATGCTCACTGACCAGGAGCGCGAGGCGGAGCGGGAGGCCCGGGAAAAGGCGCTCTGGTTCGAGGCTGCGGCCAAGGGCCGCTGCCCGGTGGTGACCTTGGCCGATGCACAGAAGCGGCTCGATGCGCTCGGCGGCTGCCCCGTCGTCGATTCCGCCGCCGCGATGTTTCATATGCTGGCCGACGGGCACCGCTCGAGCCTGGTTCCGATCATGGATCGGGTCGAAAAGGACCCGGGCCTTGCGGCCCAGATCCTGATTTCGGCGACCCGCCTTCGGCGCCAGGAGGACGCGGAGGCCTCACCGGTCGAGGATGTCCGGCTCGGGGTGGAGCTCCTCGGGGAGCTGAAGCTCGCGACGCTTGCAAAAGGGCTCGTGACGCTTGAGGAGCGCCTGTTGCACGCGCCCCCCTTCAACTGGCCGCGATTCTGGATGTTCCAGATCGCGGTCGCGCGCATGTCCAGGAATGTGTGCGAATACCTCGAGCTCAACGGCATAAAGAGCAACGCGTACACGGCCGGCCTTCTCCACGACCTCGGCAAGCTGCTGGTCGCCCACCTGTACCCCTTCGGCTGGCAGGCCATCCTCGCCCATTCCCGGGAATTTGGCGTGTCCACCGCGGAGGCCGAGCGCCTTTTCCTCGGTTGCACGGCCCGGGAACTCGCGGACCATTTTGCCCTCAAGCATGGCCTTCCGGATTGCTTCCGCCATGTCATGCGCTCGTTGGAGACTCCGGACGAGGCCGAGGACGACCATGAGCTCGTGGCGGTCGTCGGCCTCGCCCGGGACCTTTGCCGGCGCAATCATGTGGGGCACGACGGCGACCAGCCCCATGGCCACGGGCCGTCCCTCGAGGACACCCGCGCCTGGGTTGTCCTTGCTCCCCGGGTATTCCCGAGCTTTCGGTGGGACCAGTTCGAGGAGCAGATGCACGCCTCCTGCCAGGACATCAAGAAGGAGCTCCATGGCTGGCTGGAAGCCCCGGCGGTCTAGCCCGTTCAGACATAGATCCCGCCGCCGAGAAGCCGATCCTCCTCGTAGAGCGCCAGGATCTGGCCGCTAGCGAGCGCGCGCTGCGGGTCCGCGAAGCGGACGACAGCGCTGCCCGGGCCCTCGGGGATGAACCGAAGCCGCACGCGCGGGTCGCGGTAGCGCACTCGCCCCTCCAAGGGGCCCTCGCCGGGGGCCAGCCCGCCGGTCCAGCTGAGCCCGTGCACCCGGATCTCCTTCTGGAACAGGCCGGGCGTTCCGGGCTGGTCAAAGGCGATCAGGAGCGCGTTGTCCGACGCGCGCTTTCCCACGACCACGTAACGCTCGCGCTCGGTGTTCGACGGCACGCCGATGCCCCGGCGCTGGCCCAGCGTGTAGAAGTGCAGGCCGCGGTGGCGGCCCATCTCGCGCGAGTCGCCGGCGCGGAGGATGGGCCCCGGGCGATCCGGGACGTATGTCCGAAGAAAGTCCCGCATCTTCACCTGGCCGATGAAGCAGATGCCCTGGCTGTCCTTTTTTCCGGCGTTGGCCAGGCCGGCCTCCCGTGCAAGGCGGCGGACTTCCGGCTTCACCAGTCCGCCAAGGGGAAAGCGCGCTGAGCGGACCTGATCCGGACCGAGGAGCGCGAGGAAGTAGGACTGGTCCTTGTTCCTGTCCGCGCCTTCGAAGATGACGGGGTCGGGGCCCGGCCCTCTCCGTGCGTAGTGCCCCGTCGCCACCGCGCCGAAGCCGTGTTCGAGCGCCCAGGCCCGGAACACGCCGAACTTGATCTCCCGATTGCACATGACGTCCGGATTGGGAGTCAGGCCCCTCGCATAGCCTTCGAGCAGGTGCTGCACGATCCGCTCGCGGTAGTCGCGCATGAGATTGACCACCTGGAAGTCGATGCCGATCCGCTCGGCGCTCCGGCGGGCATCCTCGATGTCGTCCTCCCAGGGGCAGCGGCCGATGACGCCTTCCTCGTTGATCCAGTTCTTCATGTACGCGCCCGCGACATCGTGGCCCGCCTCCTTGAGAAGGAGGGCGGCGACGGAGCTGTCTACTCCCCCCGACATGGCTACGAGGATCTTTTCGCGGGACGGCATGGTAACGGCTTTGGATCGAGCATGGACCAACCCGGCCCGCGGCTCAATTCGTTCTCGCGCCTCCCTCGGGTAATTCCATTTTGAACCCTCTGTGGCCGACTCTCCCCCCCGCCTCATCCGCGCCTGGCTCGACTCGCTTTCGTCGGGAATAGCGGAGTTCAACTGCGACTGGAGCGGCCAGACCGCGCCCTGGCTCAAGCTGGGCGACGGGCCGGCGGATATCCTGGAGCAGGCGCCCGCCCCGGGGATGGCGGCCAGCCGGGCCTTTGGATACTTCTCGTACCAGCCGGGCGAACTCGCCTTCGTCTTTCCCCTCGAGCATGGCTGCGACATAGATCCGGCCCGCGACCGCGTCTATGTCGCCGGCGACTTCAACGGCTGGCAGCAGGCCGTCGGCAACCCGGAATGGGAGCTCATACCCGCGGAGCTCGACGGCGAGCGTGTGCTGCGGTGGAGCGGGCCCGTTGCCAAGGTTTACTGGCCGACGATCCAGCGTTTCAAGTTTGCGACCGGGGACAACCTCTGGCTCGGCGTGCCGGACGATGCGTCAAACTCCGTGCGGGACGCGGGCGGCAACACCAACCGTCTCCTCGACCCGGCCCGGACGGGGCGGCATCTCTGGCATTTCAAGCTAGGGCGCCCCATCGACCTGGCCGAACGCTGGGCGCTTCTTGCCGGCGCCGACCGCGTTCCCCTGGTCCCGGGCAGCTTCTTCTACGATCTCGCGACGGATCTCCCGCTCGGCGCGATCACCTCGCCGGAGGAGACGATTTTCCGCCTCTTCGCGCCGCGGGCCCGCCGCGTGACGCTATGCGTCTGCGCCGAGCTTTCCGATCAGGACAAGCCCCACGTCTTTGAGCTCGGGCGCAGGTCCGCCCCCGGGGAGGGCATGGTCTGGGAGGTCGTTCTCGACCAGAACATGCGCGGCTGGTTCTACTGGTACCTCCTCGACGGCGTGCGCGACGGGCCCGGCAGGTTCGAGCCCGCAGCCCGCGTCCTCGACCCCTACGCCCTGGCGGCCGTCGACCGAGGCGGCCCCGGAATCGTCCTCGAGCGGGAATGGATAGGCGCCGGGCATCGCGACTTCGCGACGCCGGACTGGCAGGACCTGGTGATCGCCGAGGCGCATGTGCGCGACCTGACGGCCAACGCGCCCGTGCCGGCGACCCCGGAGGAGCGGCGCGGCTTCACCGGCCTGCGTCGGTGGGTCGAGAGCCCGGAATTCTACCTGCGCCGGCTCGGGGTGAACTGCGTCGAGCTCCAGCCGGTGCAGGAATTCGATAACCGGACAACCGAGGAATACCACTGGGGCTACATGACCAACAACTACTTCGCGCTGGAGAGCAGCTATTCGCTCTCCCCAGCGGATGCCTCGGGAGTGCGCGAATTTCAGGCTTTGGTCGCGGCCCTGCACCGGCGGGGGATGGCCGTCCTGCTCGATGTCGTCTACAACCACGTCGGCGACCCGGCACATCTCATGCTGATCGACCGCATCTACTATTTCGAGCAGGATGCGAAGGGCGAACTGGCCTCCTGGAGCGGCTGCGGCAATGACGTGCGCGCCGGCGCCGCCATGGCGCGGCGCCTGATTATCGACAGCTGCGCGCACCTGATCGAGGCGTACGGGGTGGACGGGTTCCGCTTTGACCTGGCCGAGCTGCTTGGCGTGGAGGCCCTGCGCGAGATCGAGCGCGCCCTCAAGCGCGTGAAGCCCGATGTCATCCTGATCGCCGAACCCTGGAGCTTCCGCGGCCACATCGCGGGCGCCCTGCGCAACACCGGATGGTCGTCATGGAACGATGGATACCGGGACTTCGTCCGCGGCTACGTCCGTGGCGGCGGGGGCGCCGACCGCCTGGAGTACTTCATGCGCGGCTCCCCCTGGTACTACGCCAAGTGGCCGGCCCAGACCGTGAACTACACGGAGTCCCATGACGACCGGACCTGGATCGACGCGATCACCGAGAACCCCGGCAACAACGGCTTCGTCCCGACGGAGAACGACCGCCGCAGGACGCACCTCATGGCGGCCATCCTCTTCATGTCGATCGGAATACCGATGGTGGCCGAGGGGCAGGATTTTCTGCGCTCGAAGCAGGGCGTCAACAACACCTACCAGCGCGGCGACCTGAACGCCCTCGACTACCACTTGCTCGAGCACCGCATGGACACGCACGCGTACTTTGCCGACTGGATCGCGTTTCGCCTCGGCACCCGGGGCCGGCTTCTGCGGCAGTTCTCGCGTCCCGCGGAGGCCTTCTTCGAGTTCTTTCGGCTTCCCGGCGGCGGCTCGCCCCTGGCCGCGGTGTACAACGCCGACGGCTCCGCCGGTCCGGTCCGGCTTCTTTTCGCGGTCAATCCGACGACCGATTCAGTCGCCATTCCGGTCGGTAAGTCCGTCGCGGGAACCTGGCGGCAACTGGCCGATTCCGAGCGCTTCCTGCCGGCCAGGGGGCAGAAATCCTGGAAAATCGCCAGGCAGATCGTGCTGCCGGCGCTCAGCTGCGGACTCTGGGTGGACGAGTAGATGCGCCCTGCAGCAAAACCACCTTGCCAACCCGCGGAGCCGCGGCTTCCTTGTCCGTCTTCGCGCCCGCGCGGAGCCCTCACCGTAAATCAGAAAACAACACATACCTAAACAGGACCTCCCATGGCAGTCAAAGTCGCTATCAATGGTTTCGGCCGCATCGGCCGCCTCGTCTTCCGCGCCCTCGTCGAGCAGGGCCTGCTTGGCTCGGTGTTCGACGTCGTCGCGGTGGGCGACATCGTGCCGGCCGACAACCTCGCCTATCTGCTCAAGTATGACTCCACCCAGGGCCGGTTCAGCGGCACGGTGGGTTCCAAGAAGTCGGCCCCGGACAAGGCCGAGGACGACGTCCTTGTCGTCAACGGCCACGATATCAAGGTCGTCAGCGCCAAGACGCCGGCCGAGCTGCCCTGGGGCGCCCTCGGTGTCCAGGTCGTCATCGAGTCCACGGGGCTTTTCACCGAGGCCGAGAAGGCCAAGGGCCATCTTGCCGCCGGGGCGAAGAAGGTGGTCATCTCCGCGCCCGCGAAGGGCGAGGACATCACCATCGTCATGGGCGTGAACGACGAAAAGTACGATCCGGCGAAGCACCACATCATTTCCAACGCCTCCTGCACGACGAACTGCCTCGCTCCCCTGGTCCACGTGCTCCTCAAGGAGGGCTTCGGGATCGAGGAGGGGCTGATGACGACCGTTCACTCGTATACGGCGACCCAGAAGACGGTGGACGGCCCCTCGAAGAAGGACTGGAAGGGCGGCAGGTCCGCAGCCATCAACATCATCCCCTCGACGACGGGCGCGGCGCGCGCGGTCGGGCTCGTCTGCCCGGAGGTGAAGGGGAAACTGACCGGCATGTCCTTCCGGGTGCCGACGCCCACGGTTTCGGTCGTGGACCTCACGGTCAAGACCGTGAAGGAGACCTCCTACAAGGAGATCTCCGAGGCGATGAAGCGCGCCAGCGAGACCTACCTGAAGGGCATACTCGCCCACACCGCGGATGAGGTCGCCTCGAGCGACTTCATCCACGACAAGAATTCGTCCATCTTCGACGCCGGCTCCGGCATCGAGCTCAACAGCCGCTTCTTCAAGCTGATCAGCTGGTACGACAACGAGTGGGGATACAGCAACCGCTGCGTCGACCTCCTGAAGAAGATCACGGCGGCGCTCTGAGGCCGATGCCGAAGTTCAAGACCATCCGCGACCTCGACCTCGCCGGCCGCCGGGTCCTCCTGCGCGTCGATTTCAACGTCCCGCAGGACAAGGCTACGGGAGCCATCACGAACAACCAGCGCATCGTCGCTGCACTTCCCACGATCGCCTATGCCCTGGAGAAGGGGGCCTCGGTCGTCCTTATGAGCCATCTCGGACGGCCCGACGGCCAGCGGAACGCGAAATTTTCGCTGAAGCCGGTCGCCGCCGAGCTCGAAAAGCTGCTCGCCCGGCCCGTCGCGTTCCTCGACGACTGCGTCGGTCCGGAGGTCGAGGCCGCCTGCGCCCGCCTCGCGCCCGGTTCCATCGTCCTCCTCGAAAACCTCCGCTTTCACATCGAGGAGGAGGGCAAGGTGAAGCTCGAGGACGGCACCTCAAGGAAGGCCGACCCGAAGGCTGTCGAGGCATTCCGGGCCAGCCTTTCGGGGCTCGGCGACGTCTACGTGAACGACGCCTTCGGCACCGCCCACAGGGCCCATTCCTCGATGGTGGGGGTGTCCCTCCCGCAGAAGGCCGCCGGTTTTCTCATGGAGGCGGAGTTGAACGCCTTCGCATCCGTCCTGGAAACCCCCCGGCGCCCGCTCCTTGCGATCCTCGGAGGCGCCAAGATCGCCGACAAGATTCCGCTCATCAGGAACCTCCTCGAGAAGGCGGACGAGATCATCATCGGCGGCGGCATGGCGTACACCTTCAAGAAGGTCATCGACGGGATGGCGATCGGCGACAGCCTGTTCGACCCGGAAGGGGCGAAGATCGTCGGCGAACTTGCGGCGCAGGCCCGCGCCAAGGGCGTCAATCTCGTCTTCCCGGTCGACTACGTCTGCGCGAACCGCTTCGCGCCCGACGCCGACACGCAGCCGGCGGACGACGCGTCCGGAATTCCCGCGGGCTGGATGGGGCTGGACGCCGGGCCGAAATCGGTCGCCCTGTACCGCAGCGCCATATTGCGGGCGAAGACGATCGTCTGGAACGGCCCCTCGGGCGTCTTCGAATTCGAGAAGTTTGCGGGATCGACCAGGGCGATGGCGCAGGCGATCGCCGAGGCCACCGCGGGCGGCGCGACGACGATCGTCGGCGGCGGGGACACGGCCACGGCGGCCAAGAAATTCAAGGTGGCCGACAAGGTCACCCACTGTTCGACGGGCGGCGGGGCGAGCCTCGAGTACCTCGAAGGGAAAACATTGCCCGGGGTCGCATTTCTGGAATCGTAAAGGCTCCGACCCATCCCATGTCACCGCGCAAAAAGCTGATCGCTGGCAACTGGAAGATGAACAAGACGGCGGCGGACGGCCTCGCGCTGGCCCAGGAGCTTGTCGTGGCCGTCGGCCGCCAGCCCTCGGTGGACGTCGTGGTCTGCCCGCCTTTCACCGCGCTCGAGAGCGTGGCGAAGGCCATCGACGGATCGCTGGTCAAGCTCGGCGCCCAAAACCTTCATCCCGAGGCTTCCGGTGCCTTTACGGGCGAAGTCTCCGCGCCCATGCTCCGCGCCCTCTTCGTCACCCACGTCATCCTCGGGCACAGCGAACGGCGGACGCTCTTCGGCGAGACCGACGCCTTCATCAACCTGAAGGTCCTTGCCGCGCTCAAGAACCAGCTCCGCCCGATCCTCTGCGTCGGCGAGCTGCTGGCCGAGCGCGAGGAGGGAAACACCCTCAAGGTGGTGCAGGCCCAGACGGAGCGCTGCCTCGAGGGGGTCGGCAAGGAGCAGGCCGCGAGCCTGGTGGTCGCCTATGAGCCCGTCTGGGCAATCGGGACTGGAAAGGTCGCGACGGCCGAGCAGGCGCAGGAGGTGCACGCCTTCATCCGGGGCCTGCTGGCGAAGCTTTTCACCGATCCGGTCGCGCAGCGTGTGAGGATACTCTACGGCGGCTCGATGAAGCCCGCCAACGCGGCCGAACTCCTCGGACAAAAGGACATAGACGGCGGCCTGATCGGCGGCGCCAGCCTCGAGGCCCGGAGCTTCCTGGATCTCGTTTCGGCCGCCGCCGCGGCCTAGCAGATTTTTCAACAGCCTGCTAGCTGCGCCAAGAATCGGGTGGACAACCGGCCGGCGGGAGCATTCAATTTCCACCCGATCGTCACTCCCATCATGTCGCCCCGCTCCCCCATTATCTTCGGCATTATCATCATTCCCGGCCGCCCCGGGGAGGCGCTGATGGCGTAGTCGGATCCGAGCCGATCAAACCAACCGCTTCCGACCCCGGGCCGAATTTCGATGCCCGGGGTTTTTCTTTTTATGAGCAAAAATCCCGTGAAAATCTACGACACGACCCTCCGCGATGGAACGCAGGGCGAGGGGATCAGCTTTTCCGTGACCGACAAGCTCCTGGTCGTCGAGAAGCTGGACCAGTTCGGCGTGGACTACATCGAGGGAGGGTTCCCCGGATCCAATCCCCGGGACATCGCCTTCTTCGCCGAGGCCCGGACGCTCAAGCTTCGCCATGCCCGCCTGGCCGCCTTCGGTTCGACGCGGAGGGCGGGGGTCAAGCCTGGGGACGACGCGCAGCTTCGGACCCTGCTCGAGAGCGGCATGCCCGTCCTCACGCTGGTCGGCAAGACCTGGCTCCTCCACGTTCGGGAGATCCTTCGCACGACTCCGGAGGAAAACCTGGCGATGATCGAGGACTCGGTCCGGCATCTCGTCTCCGAGGGCCGGGAGGTCGTCTATGACGCGGAGCACTTTTTCGACGGCTACCTGGATGATCCCGACTATGCCCTGCGCACGCTTGAGGCGGCGGCGCGCGGCGGCGCGAGCAACCTCTCGCTCTGCGAGACAAACGGCGGCAAGCTCGTGCCCGAGGTCGAGCGCATCACGGCGGCCGTCGTGGCGCGCTTCGGCCGCGACAAGGTGGGGATCCACTGCCATAACGACAGCGGCCTGGGCGTCGCGGTCACCCTCGCCGGCGTCCAGGCGGGAGCCGCGCTGGTCCAGGGGACGATGAACGGCTATGGGGAGCGCGTCGGGAACGCCAACCTGACGACGATCCTTCCCAACCTCTTCCTCAAGATGGGCTGCACCGCGCCGTGCGCGGCCAACCTGGCCCAGCTCCGGGACCTCTCGCTCTTCTTCGACGAGCTCGCCAACCTGAGGCCCGATCCCAAGGCGCCGTTTGTCGGCCAGTCCGCCTTCGCGCACAAGGGCGGGCTCCACGCCAACGCCGCGCAGAAGGTCGCCCGCAGCTACGAGCACATCGATCCGGGCCTGGTCGGCAACCGGACGCGCGTCCTCGTCTCCGACATGGCCGGCCGGAGCAGCCTCGCCCTCAAGGCCCGCGAGCTCGGCCTCGAGCTCGACGAGAAGCGCCCCGAGATGAAGGGCCTGATCGAGGAATTGAAGGAGAGGGAATTCCGCGGCTACGAGTACGAGGCCGCCGACGCCTCGTTCAAGCTGCTCGTTGCGAAGTGGCTCGGCCATCGCCCGTCGTTCTTCGAGGTCGACGGCTACCGCGTGATCATCGAGCGCCACGACGGGCAGCTCTGGGCCGAGGCCACTGTCAAGCTGCGGATAGGCGGCGAATCCGTCCACACGGTCGCGGAATCGACGGGACCCGTCGGCGCCCTCGACCTCGCGCTTCGCAGGGCCCTCGAAAAGACCTATCCGCGGCTCCGCGAGATGTCGCTTCGCGACTACAAGGTTCGGATCCTGGACAGCAACCAGGGCGCCGCTGCGCGCACGCGCGTCTTCGTCGAGAGCGGGGACGGCACCGCGATCTGGGCCACGGTGGGCGTGAGCGACAACGTCATCGATGCGAGCTGGGAAGCGCTCCGCGACGCCGTGGAGTACATGCTCACAATAAAGGCGCCAGAAGCCGGCTGAGATCCTCGGCCACGGTGCCGAGAATCTTCGGGCCGCCGGGAGCCGTCCTGGCCTCCGTGCACTGCTTCATCAACGCAGCAGCCCATGCCTTGAGCGCAAGGACTTCGGGCGCCGAATGCACGAGGACGCCGATCTCGAAATTGACGAACAGGCTCCGCAGGTCGAAGTTCGCCGAGCCGATGAGGGCGACGCGCTCGTCCACGATCATCGCCTTGGCGTGCAGCATGATCCTGGGATAGAGAAGCACCCGTCCGCCCGCCTTCCTGAGCTCCCGGGTGTAGTAGCGGCGCGCGAAGTCGGTGACCGGATGGTTGGACTCTGCCGGCAGGACGAGGGTCACGTCGCGGCCGGCGCGCGCCTTGACGATCAGCGAGCGCAGGAGGACGTCGTCCGGGATGAAGTAGGGAGTGACGATCCAGATGCTGTGCTCCGCTTCCTGGATCATCGCGATGATCCCCTCGTAGAGCGGATCGCCGGGGACGTCCGGGCCGCTGGCGACTACCTGCAGGGTCCCCGCGCCCCGGGCCTCGACGACATGCGCCGGAATCTCCTTGTGAAGCGCCTCCGGCGATTGCCGTGTCGCAAAGCACCAGTCGGCGATGAAGACCTCGTTCAGGAGCGCGGCGGCCGGGCCCTCGATCTGGGCGCCCAGGTCCATCCACCGCTTCGGCTGCGGCTCGGCGCCCATGTATTCATAGGCGATATTTCGCCCGCCGATGATCGCCGTCGAATGATCGAATATCGCGATCTTCCGGTGGTTGCGCAGATTCGCCGAGGTGCGCGATCCGAATGGAAGGACCGGCATGAACCGGCCGACCTCGCCGCCGGCCCGCCGGATCGGATTGACGAAATGCATGCTGGAGACGAAGCAGCCGAAGGCGTCGAGGAGAAGCCGCACCTTGATCCCATCGGCCGCACGCTCCGCCAGGAGCTGGACCAGCCTGCGGCCGGTCTCGTCGCGTCCGAGTATGAAAGTCCCGATGTGTATCTGGTGCTTGGCGCCGCGTATCAGTCTCTCGAGGGCCCTGAAGTCCTCCTCGCCGGTCGTCAGCAGGCTGAGCCGGTTTCCCCCGGCTGGCGCGCATCCTCCGGCCGCCGTCACGGTGTCGGCGACCGCGGGCGCCAGAGGGGGAACGGCGGTCGCGGCGGCTCCCGGAAGCGTGGGGAGGAGGGGAGACTTCCGCCCCGCGATCCTGCGGAGCTTGCGGCCGCCGATAAGGAGGTAAAGCGGGACGCCGACATACGGGATCAGCACGATCCCCAGGAGCCACGCGAAGGTGTTCGCCGGCGCGCGCTTCTCGCTCAGCAGGCGGGCGACGAGGAAGAAAGCCAGGACGAAGCCCGCGATCGCGAAGAAATGGGGGACGTAGCCGTGCGCCAGAAATCGCTCGAAGGGTTCGCGCAGATGGGCCGGCATCACCCGTCAGAAAATACAGCGGGCGGCATCTGGCAACCACCCGCTCGGCTTTATGAGTCGGATCCCGCGCCCTGGTAAGCCCTCAGGGCCCGTCAATCCCGGGCAACCGGTTCGGTTTGTTATGCCAGTCTTCATCTTTGACCGCCGTTTTCGTCGGATCATTGCCCCAGCGCAATATGGTTGAACAGCCTCCTGCTAGCAGACCCGCGCCGCCGAGCAAAAGAACGAGGATAAGCCGCCGGGCATTTCTCTTCGTCTCAGCCTGCCGGTCCGGCCGCATCGGAAGGTCAGCCGTTGGAAACCTGCCGGACCTTCTGGTCCGGGCCGTACACGTAGGTCACTCCCAGCCAGCTGAAGGTCAGCGCGGGCGCCGCTCCGGCGGAGAGCCGGGACGGGACACCCGCCTGCTGCAGGGCCATGAAAGCCCGGCGCATCTCCATCTCAGCCGTGTCGCCGGGCATCTGGTCGGGAACGGGAACGCGGCGCGGCGGCCCTTCCTTGGGCTGCTGGCGCGGTTTGGCCGCCACGGCGAGGAGGCTGCTGTGGATCTCCTGCAGCCTTTCCAGGTTCGCTATGTCCCCGGGCTTGTACCTCTTGGGCAGCGTGTAAACCCCGAGGCCCGGGCTGAAGAGGGAGAGCCTGTCGTCCATGGTAAACGCCACTGCGGGATGATCGCCGGGAACCAGGACCACCTTCTCGGCCGGATGAACCTTCAGGAACGTCGCGCAGAAGAAGACATTTTCCATGACCCCGCCATTCTTCACGCAGAGGTACGGCAGCCGGGTTACGGGATTGCGCGGGAACGGCTTTGCACGGGTGCCGCGGTCCGGGTGATAGAAGTACTGCACGCCCTCCCAGTCGAAGACGATTGCCCTGATGGATTCGGTCTTTGTGGCGCCCTTGCCCGAGATCTCGATATTGACCTGGTTGAGGGCGACAGGGACGAATCCCGCCTTGTCGGGGTCGTGCAGGGTCTTGTAGGTCCAGTCCAGGACCTCGCCCGGGGAGTCGGAGTAAGGGGAGTAAAATTTGTCCTGCATCACCGGATCATGGCCCCCGGCCAGGCGGAGCACGCTGTAGTCCCCCGATTCCTCGGCGACAATCTTCAGCTCGCTGAGCCTGCCGAGGTCGTCGGGATTGGAATTCGTTTCAGCCGGCCCGCCGGTGCTGCCCCGGACCACGAACACATCCGTCTTGTGATTGAGGAAGTCCATGAGGTCTTTGCCGTACTCTGAGAGTTCCCGCGAGGCCCCTATGCGCTGCCTGATCTTTTCCAGGCCTTCACGCGTGCGAAGATCGGCGGGGCTGAATTCAGGCAGGTGAATGTGCTCGCCCAGGGCGTTGCTGGTCACGTAGAGCTCTCCTTCCTGGCTGAATGCGATCGTCGCCCACTTGGTCTTTTCGCCGTCCTGATCGGTGATGATGACCGCATTCTCGGCCGGATGATCGGTCAGGTACCTGTGCCGCCAAAGGATGGCTTCGACCATCGGACCGCTCCGCAGGCTCGGGAATTCGCCATCGAAAAGATGAACTAGCTTCTCGATCCCGGCCTTTGGCTTCTTATCCGTGACGACGAAGGGGCTCAGCTTCACGGGCTGGCTGGATTGCGGTTCATTCTGGGCTAGCGACGGGATTGTGCTCGCCAGAACCGCCACGCAACAGCGGACTCCGTTCCTGATTGTGCGCAAGGGTTCGGTCCCTGGTTGGCGATCAGCCGTTCGAAACCTTCCGGAGCTGCTGATCGGACCCGTAGGTGTAATCGACCCCCTGCCAGGTGAAAGTCAGGCTGGAAGTGTCCCCGCTCTTCAGATGGACAGGGATTCCCACGCTTTCAAATGCCACAAATATTCGCCGCATCTGCAGGTCGGCCGTGTCGCCCGGGAGTTCCCTCGGCACCTGCTTTAAATGCCCGCGCCCGGGTCCTACAGCGGGCGCAGGCAGGCTCGCCACCGCGGACCGGACCCTGTCGATCGAGGACTTAAGGGCATTCTCGCTGTTGATTGCGTCCGGATTCGCCGACTTGAGGACGGCGAACCGGTTGAGCGAAGGGCTGAAGACGCACAGTTTGCCGTTCACCGTGTAGGCGGCGGACGGATTGTCGCTCGGCACGACGACCGCCTTCTCGGAGGGATGGCTCCTCAGGTAGGTCGCTGAAAAATAGATGCTTTCGATCAGGCCGCTGTCGCGCACGCACAGAAAGGGGAGCCCGGTGACGAGATTGATAGGAATCGGCCGTCCCACCGTCCCGCCGTAGGGCCTGTACACGTAGTGGACCCCCTCCCAGTCGAAGACGACCGCCTGGCTCGGCCTAGTGACGAGCCCCTTCGGCGTACGCATCTGGATGTCGACCTGTCCCACTCCCACGGGGACGATCCCGGATCGTGCCGGATCGTGAAGCGCGCGGTAGACCGTATCCAGCATTTCCTTCGGCGCTTCATGGAAGCGGTCGCCCCAATAGGCGCTATTGAAGAACGCCGTGTTGGCTCCGCGGAATTGTTGGGAGATTCCTCCCGGCGGCACGACCATCGAATCCGGATAGAAGATGTTCAGCCCCGGCGGTACGACCGCGCCCGTATCCTCAAGACTTCTCCCAAAGCCGCGGCCTGCCGTGAAATCGCCCATCACGGGGTTGAACGCGCTTCCAGCGACCACCCATCCGCCTCCCCTGAGGCTGGCGGTCGCCATCGAGGCGTCGAGCGTGTATGCATCGCGGATCCCGCCGAAGGCCTTCTCAATCTTCGCGACGTCATGGATGTCCGCCGCACTCAGGCCATGAAGTCGAACGCGTTCGCCCAGGGCATAGCTGTTCGCGAAGAGCTTTCCCCCGTTTGTGTACACCGTCGTCGCGTCCGTCACCCGCCCGTTCGAACGCTGTTGGATAAGGATGACCGCATCTTCGGTCGGATGGACCGACAGGTATCCGTGCTTCCAGATGATGGCCTGGATGAGAGCGCCCCCTTGGGCGTCCACCCAGGGCCCGTCGAAGAGATGGTCCATCTTTTCGTAGAATTCAAATAGGGGCGAAGTGAAGGTGGGCGCCGTCACTTCGAATGCCGGCAATTCCATCGGCCTGTGGTCGGGCAATTCCGATTCGGCGCCGGCGAGCGCGGTCTGGGACAGGGCGGCCAACCCCAGGAACACTATCCGGCTCGGGAGGGGAGACTTCATGTTCTATCCTTTCTTTTGACTTCCAAACCTTTGAGGAGCGGGGAACCTGCGAAAGCAAACGGGCGAATGGGGCAGGCCCCACAATTAAAGCCTTGAACTCCATTAGTCCAATTGGAAATTTGATCGTTCCGTAAATCGGACGCTCGGGGCTCATCTGCGGCAGACTGCAAATAAGGTCTTGAATGCAAACGATTCGCGGGGTTTTCTGACCATTCATCTCCGGTGGGTTACTCAAGTGGCCAACGAGGGCGGACTGTAAATCCGCCGGCTAACGCCTTCGATGGTTCGAATCCATCACCCACCACCACTTTCAGCACGTGACGTACATTCGAATCTTGTATCCCGCAGAAGGAGAGTCGTTGAGTGATGGATGAGAACCTTGGTTCGACGGAGCCCCGCCCCGGCGGGGCGGAGAAGGGGCGCGCACAGCGCGAGAGCGAAGCTCCTGGCCATCAGGCCAGCCAATCCATCACCCACCACCACTTTCAGCACGTGACGTACATTCGAATCTTGTATCCCGCAGAAGGAGAGTCGTTGAGTGATGGATGAGAACCTTGGTTCGACGGAGCCCCGCCCCGGCGGGGCGGAGAAGGGGCGCGCACAGCGCGAGAGCGAAGCTCCTGGCCATCAGGCCAGCCAATCCATCACCCACCACCACTTTCAGCCGTGCCGCCTTCCGCTCAGCGGGGTGAAACGCCCCTTTTCGGCAGACATTGGGACAAGGCTGCGCTGATCGCCGTCCTGACCGCCGCCGCCTTCGTGCGGCTTTGGCGCCTCGACCTGATGGAATTCAAGGGCGACGAGGCGAATGCCTGCCGGCTCGCCCTTCAGTCGCTCGGCCGCGGTGTCGGCGGCGATTCCGGGGCCGGATTTCCCCTGACGGGCCTGATGGCGAGCATCGGCGTACCGAATCCCCCGCTTTTCATTTACCTTCTGGCGCTGCCCCTTGCCATTTCGGCCGACCCGCTCGCGGCTGCAGTTTTCGTGGCGCTCGCCAATGTCGCGGCGGTCGCCATCTGCTACATCGTCGGCCGCCGCTACTTCTCACCGTTTGTTGCGCTGGCCGCCTCCGCGCTCTATGCGCTGGCCCCCTGGGCGGTCATTTTTTCGCGGAAGCTATGGGCCCAGGATCTGATGCCCGTCTTCATCTGCGGCTTCCTGCTCGCGGCGCATTCCTTTCTCGTCGATCGAAAGCCGCGATCGCTCGCCATCGCCATCTTCCTCGCTGCGGCCGCCATCCAGCTCCATTTCTCGGCGCTCATCCTCGTGCCCGTGATCGCCTGCCTTCTTGTCGCCGGCAGGGCGACCGTACGGGGCCGCTGGATCGCGGCCGGAATCCTTGCCGCCGCCCTGCTCTACGCTCCCTATGTCCTGCACGTTGTCCGCACGCACGGCGCCGATTTTGCGAACCTCGGCGCCCGCCGGGGCGAATGGTCCGCCTCCCTGCCTGCGGGGCGCAGGCTGCTGCTGGCGCTCCGATACCCGCTCGCGGTCTCGGGCGCCGATGCCACGGATGCTCTTTTGGGCGGGCAGCCTGGCCTGGCCTTCCCGTTCGCCCTTCTCACCGGAATTCTGGCATTTGCCGGCCTGGCCTGGCTCTGTGTCCGCGACCGCGCCGGCCCGCTATTCTCCGCACGGCTCATTCTGGCGATCTGGATCATCCTCCCCAGCCTGGGAATCGCCGTCGTCGGAGTCGTTCCCTACACCCATTACTTCATAGTTCTCTACCCGATCTTGTTTCTGGGACTGGCGGCTGCGCTTGAAAAACTGTCCGGCGACTGGCGGCTGGTGTCGCTGGCAGCGTGCGTGGCCGGCTATGCGTGGCTCGACGCGTCCCTCTTCCACTCGGTGGCTTCGCGCGGCGGCGCTCCGGCTGACTATGGCGTGGCCTACGCGTACAAGGCGGCCGCGATCGAATCCGCGGCGGCTGAGAATCCGGGCCGCCCGTTCGTCCTCGCTGACGGCATCCATCCCGAGGGAGCCATCGCGCCGGAGTACCGGTTTCTTGCCGACCTCAGGGACTGCGGGCGCAAGCCGGCCTCCGGACAGCCGGAGTTTGGCTACGTCCTGATCGATACGTTGGGAACGGCGCTGACCCCGGAAGGCGAGGCGGCCGCCAAAAAATTCCAACGGCGGCAGTTTGGGCCGCTGGCGGTCTATGTGATCCCGCTTGGCCGCTGATGCTGGGAATCGCCCCGCTCCCGCGGGCCGCCGGAAATGGGACTGGAGCCGACAGCCGGACTTGAACCGGCGACCCATGCTTTACGAAAGCATTGCTCTACCAACTGAGCTATGTCGGCTAAACAGCCCGCCTGCAGCCCTGATATTTACCTTGGGCGCGCTGCTTCCGGCAAGGGAAAAGGCGAAACGGGCGGCCCGTTAGCGCAGGCCCCTGACCCGCGCCAGGTTCTGATGCGCGGACGCATCGCCGGGGCTCAGCCGCAGCACTTCCTCGAACTGCGCCTGCGCCTCGTCGAGCCTGCCGCTGATCGCCAGGGCGACGCCGAGATTATTGCGGGACCTGACATCGGCCGGCCTCAGCTGCACCGCCCGCTCATAGTGGGTCACGGCCTCCGGAAGCCGGCCGGCGCGCTGAAATGCGAATCCGAGATTGATCTCGGCGTCGGCGTAGTCGGGCTTCAGCCGGATGGCCTCCTCGTATTGGGCGACGGCCTCGTCGGCCCGGCCCTGTCCTCCCAGCAGGTTCGCGAGGTTGTAGTGCGCCGGGGCGTAGCCCGGATCGAGCTGGATCGATCGTTCATAGTGCCCCATCGCCTCGCCGTTCCTTCCGAGATCGGCCAGGGCGACGCCGAGGTTGTTCTCAGCCTCGGTATAGTCCGGCCGGATGCGCAGCGCCCGCTCGTAGTCCTCCACGGCTTCTGGATTTCGGCCCAGTCCATGGAGGCAGTTCCCCAGATTGTACAAGGCCTGGGGATAGTCGGGCCTTTCACGCAAGGCCTCCGTGAAATCCCCGATCGCTTCCCCGAACCGCCCTTGTTCGAACGACAGCTGCCCCCGGTTGAGATGAGCTTCCGCAAAATGCGGGTTCAGTCTCAGCGCCTGCTCATAGTCCCTGGCGGCCTCCGCTTTCCTGCCCGTTCCCGATTCGAGGAAGCCGAGGTTGTTGTAAACCATCCAGGCCCCGGGGCTCCGGGCCAGCGTCGCGCGGTAGAGGGTCTCCTCGTCCCGATAGCTTTCCGCCTGCCTCCAGGTGAGGCTGACACATGCGCCGACCACAAGCGCCGCCGCGCCCCAGGCCCAGGGAGCCGCAAGCGGCCGTCGCCGGAGACTTTCCCAACCGGCCGCGGCGAGGGCGAGCAGGCCGATGATCGCAAGATGCTGGTAGTGGTCGGCGACCAGCGAATACCGCATGAAGTACACATCGGTGAAGCCGAGGACCGGCAGGAGCATCACGCAGAAATAACCCCAGGCAAACAGGGCGGCCCTGGCGGGTCCGCCGGTCGAGCCGCCGCGGCGGGCCCAGAGCCACAAGGCTGCCGTCGTCCCGATTGCGGCGAGCAGGGGAAGCCACCAGAGCGGCTCCCGGGGATCGATGCTCCACAGGGGATAGACAAAGGTGAGGTTGGCCGGCGCGATCGCCTTCGAGAGGTAGAACCAGATCGCAGCCGCCGCGCCGAGCAGCCGCTGGATGGGATCCGCGCTCCGAATCGCCTCGTGCGTGCCGTGAGTCTGGAACCAGATGTTCACGGCGACCAACCCGGCTGCGGAGAGGAGGAATGGCGCCAGGCGCGCGACGTCTCCGGGCGTGACGCGGCGCCTCCACGCGATGACGCCGAGCAGGACGAGCGGCAGCGGGGCCACAGAACCCTTGCTCAGCATCGCCAGAATGAACGCAAGCAGGCTCAGCCAATAAAAGGAGTCGGGTCTCGGAAGTTGCCCAGCCCCAATTGGCGCCAAGCAACCTCCGAGACCCAACCCCTTTTCATACCATTGCGTTCGCAAAAACCCATGGACCGACAGGAGGTAAAACAGCATCGCGGTCAGGTTCTTCCGCTGAGCGACCCAGGCGACCGATTCCACGTTCACCGGGTGGACGGCGAATAGGAGCGCGGCGAGCCACGCTCCGGGGACGCGCAGCCGGCGCAGGACACCCCAGAGAAGAAGGACCTCGCCGAGGTGAAGGGCCAGATTCGTCGCGTGGTATCCGACTGCATGGGTCCCCCATAGCCGCCATTCGAACCAAAGGGTGCTCGAGGTGACCGGCCAGTAGTCGAGCGGCTGGGTCGTGAACCAGAAGCGATACAGCCCGTCCGGCGCCTTGATCAGCGCGTTCTTCGTCAGGAAGGTGTCATCGTCCCAGACAAATCCGTTCCGCAGGGTCGGAAGGTAGGCGGCCACGCAGGCGGCAACGAGCAGGGCCGCGAGCCACGCCCGCTGCCCGCCGCCAGACGCGGGTTTGGCGGGCGGCAGCGGGGCATCCGGTCTTGGCATCCCGCGAAGCTAGGACGAATTCCGGGGCATTTGCACCGCGGATTTTCCCTTCGAACCCATACCCTACGCGACGGCCTCACCAAGTTACGTGACGAATCTCTCGAATGAAGCTGAAATGCCGGTCCCTGCTGAGCACCGGCAAGCGGTATTGGAGGGCCAGAGCGGCGATCCATATATCGTTTTCGGGGATGGGTGTCCCTCGGGATTTTAGTCCAAAACGAATCGCGGCATAGTGGACTGCGGTTGTGCCGTCCACGGAGACGACAGCGAATGCGGTAAGGCTCCTTTGGAGCCAGCCTTCATAGCGACCGTGAAGCTTGGAGCCCAGGATTCCGTACCGAAACTCTCCCAGCACGATGGACGGGAGCGACGGCACCGACACCGGCTCCAATTTTGTGGCAACGCCTTCGTCGCCATCTGCGAGCGCCGACAGGGCGTTTGTGTCGAGGATCATTTCCAGTCTTCTGGATTCACGCCTGAGAATTCGGAAGCCATGTTGCTGCTGATCCTGGCGGTCTCCTTTCGAAGGGAACGCAGGCCTCCAAAGGCAGCCCTCCATTCCGGAAGCTCGGTCCGTTGGCCGACGGGGCGATTGAGCTTTTCGACCAACGCTTCGTTTACGACGGTGCGCAGGGTCTTTCCCTGCTTGGCGGCGGAAATCTTAAGCTGCCTGAAAAGCGGGTCGGGGATCTCGAGGGTTGTCTTCACGAGAGCCATAAAACCATAAATATGGATAGATTCAACTTTTTAGGCAGAATCGGGACCTCAAAGGAGACCTGCCTCCCTGAAGCTATAATACCCGCGTCCCAATGGATCTGCGCCTCGACGTCCGATGATGACATGATCCAGCAGGGGAATATCCACCGCAGCCGCCGCTTCACGAAGCTGCCGAGTGAGTTGGATGTCAGCAGCGCTGGGCGATGGATCTCCGGACGGGTGATTGTGCGCGCAGACGATCGCCGCGGACGATTCCCGGATCGCGGCCCGGAAGACCTCGCGCGGGTGGGCGAGGGCGCTCGTCGCCGTCCCCGACGTTACCTCCACCCGCTTGAGGAGGCGGTTCTTTCGGTTGAGGCACAGGACCCAGAGCTTCTCAACCTCGAGCCCTGCGGCGAGCGGCTGCAGGTAGGCGGCGATCAGCTCGGTTCGCGCGAGGAGAGGAGCCTCGCTGCCTGTCTGGCGCAGGGCGCGGCGGGCGACCTCCATGACGGCGACGAGCTGCAGGCCCTTCACCCGGCCGATTCCCTTCAGGCGCCGAAAATCCCCCTCCCGCCAGGCGAGGAGGGCGCCGAGCGAGCCGGCTTCCGCGATCAGGCGGCCGGCGAGGGTGATGACGTCCTGGCCGCGGGTGCCGCTTCGCAGGAGCATGGCGAGGAGCTCCGTATCGCTCAGTGCCCCGGCGCCGAAGGCCTCCATCCGCTCCTGCGGTCTTTCCGCAACCGCGGTTTCCCTCAGGCGGTTGTCTGTTGGCGCTGCGTGCGGGCTGTTCATCCGGCGCGCAATCAGGGGCCGCGCCGGACGCCTGCTCAACCCCGGACCCGCACTATTTTCAGCCCGGGAAAGCTGGGTGTTTCACCCCAGCGCAATCCTGCTAGAAGTGCTTCACGTAGCCGTCGCGGCGAAGCCGCTCGAGCCAGTGCTCTTCGCCGGCGTTGGTCATCTGAGTGACCAGCATCGCCTCGATCTGCGGGCGCACATCCGACAGGGGCTGGATCCCGGCGTACTTCCGATCCTCCGCGAAAAGGACGAAGCAGCCGTCCGGAGTCACGATCGGATCGGTGGACTGGCCCTTTTTAAGGGCGAAGAGCGGATCGCTGAACTCGGGCTTCAGGTCCCCGCGTTTCTTCCATCCCCAGTCGCCGCCCTTGCTGCGGTGAAGGTCCTCGCTGAACTGCTTGGCCAGATCCTCGAACTTCTCGCCGGAGCGCAGGCGTCCCATGATCGTCTCGGCCTTGCTCTTCAGCTGGGAGTCCGTGTCGCCGTTCGAGCGGGTCAGCTCGATCATGCGCATGTGCACCTGGTCCTCCTGGTAGAACTGGTCCTTGTTCTCCTTGTAAAACTGCTCGATGCGGACCGGGCTGACGACGCTCTGGGACTTGCGCTGCTGCTGGCGCATGTACTGGTAGATGATGTCCTCCTCGACCTCCCTGCGGTAGTCGCGCAGCGTCTCGCCTTTCGTGCGCAGGTAGGCGAGGAACTTCGAGCGATCGTTGTCGAACTGGTCGTTCAGCCGCTCGGCGATCGAATTGTCCACAAAGCTGTCCGGGATCCGCCGTTTCTCATCCTTGCGGAACTCCTTGATGATCAAAACGCGGTCAATGAGCTGCTGGATGATGCCGTCCTGGAGGGTCTCGAGTTTCTGGTTGTACTCGTCCATGTTCCGGGCTTCCCGCTGGAGCTGCTGGACATAGGGAGCGATCTCGCGGCGCACATCGTCCACGGTGATCACCTTTTCCTCGGCTATTGCGACGATCCCGTCGGCGAACCGAAGATTCATGCCGTCGTCCGGCGGCGTCTGCGCGATCTGGCCCAGCGCGGTTGCCCCCGTCGCGATCAGCGAGAGGAGGGGAGGAAGGAGCCGGCGGACCGTCATGGATTGGGCAATTGGTTCAGAAAACGGATGATTTCCCTCAACCGTAGAAGCGCCCGCGGGGCGGTCAATCTTGGAAACCGGGCGCCGTTCATCACCCAGTCGTCCCGGCGGCCGCTGTTCCGAAGGCACTTCAGGCGGTTTGACTCGGTTTCGACGGAAACAATGCCCTTTTGTTCCGCCCTTATCCGGATTTCCGTGGCCAGCAGGAGGGCCCGGACCTCGTCTCCGAAACGGCCGAAGCGGTCGCGGAGGTCCGATTCGATCTGGCGGAGCGACTCTGCCGAGTCGGCCAGCGCGAGCCGGCGGTAAAAGTCGATCCGCAGGCGGGTCTCGCCAAGGTAGGCTGCCGGCAGGCGGGCCGCGATCTGCGGTATCGGCACCGACCCCGCGTCCTCGGCGTCCTTGAGGGCCGTGTAGCCGTCCTCGTGGCGCCCCCGGACAGGGCCCCCGTCGGGCGCGCCCTCCCCGGTCACCAGGAAATCCAGCTTCACGGACGCGCGGACGGCCGCGGCCGTCCGGTCGCCCTTGAGCCTCGCGACCGACTGCCGCAGGAGCTGGCAGTAGAGTTCGAAACCCACGCCGACGATGTGGCCGCTCTGCTCCGGCCCCAGCAGGTTCCCGGCGCCCCGAAGCTCGAGGTCGCGCATGGCGATCCGGAAGCCGGCGCCGGGCTGGTTGTGCTGCCGGAGGGCGGCCAGCCGGCGCCGCGCGACGTCGAGGACCTGGGTGTGCCGATGAAGGAGAAGATAGGCATAGGCCTGGTGCTTGAAGCGGCCCACGCGCCCCCTCAGCTGGTAGAGCTGCGCGAGCCCGAAGCGGTCGGCGCCCTCGATGATGATCGTGTTGCAGTTCGGGATATCCAGGCCGCTCTCGATGATCGTCGTGCAGACGAGGACGTCGTGCCCGCCCGCCACGAACTCCGTCATCACGCGCTCAAGCGCCTCGGCGCCCATCTGCCCGTGGCCCACGCCGACCCGCAGGCCGGGAAGCATCGCCCCCAGCCGGCTGGCGACTCCATTGATCGTGGCAACCCGGTTGTGGAGGTAAAAGACCTGGCCTCCGCGCCGGATTTCCTGGCGGATCGCCTCGGTGACGATCTTCTCGTCGTAGGTTTTGACCACCGTCTGGATCGGATGGCGGTTCGCGGGCGCGGTCTCGATCGCGCTCAGGTCGCGGGCCCCCGTCATCGCGAGGTAGAGGGTGCGGGGGATGGGCGTCGCGCTCATCGAGAGGACGTCGACCGTCTCCCGCATCCGTTTGAGCGCCTCCTTGTGCTTCACCCCGAACCGCTGCTCCTCGTCGACGACCACGAGCCCGAGGTCGCGGAACCGAACGTCCGCCTGGAGGAGCCTGTGGGTGCCGATCAGGATGTCCACGCCTCCCGAGGCAGTCGCTTCGAGAATCCGCTTCTGCTCGGATGCCGTGCGAAAGCGGCTCAGCATCTCGACCGCGACCGGATAGGCCGCCATCCGCTCCCGGAAGGTGCCGAGATGCTGCTGCGCGAGGACGGTCGTCGGCACGAGGACGGCCACCTGGCGGCCGCCCTGGACCGCCTTGAAGGCGGCGCGGACGGCGACCTCGGTCTTGCCGAAGCCCACGTCGCCGCAGAGCAGCCGGTCCATCGGGCGCCTGCGCTCCATGTCCGCCTTGGTATCCTCGATCGCGCGAAGCTGGTCCGGCGTCTCGGAGAACGCGAAGGACGCTTCGAACTCCTTCTGCCATGCCGAATCCGGCGGGTACGCATGCCCCGGCTGCGCCTCCCGCTTCGCCTGGATTGCCAGAAGCTCGGCCGCCAGGTCGAGGGTCGCCCGTTCCGCGGCCTGCCTTGCCTTCTCCCAGCGGGCCGTCCCGATGCGGCCGAGCTGGGGCCTCGTTTTGGCCAGGCCGACATAGCGGCTGATGAGATGGGACTCGGTCAGGGGCACGTGAAGCGTGACCCGGTCGTCGAACTCGAGCGAGATCACCTCCCTCATCCCCTGGGCCGTCTCGAGCCGGGTCAGCCCGTGGTAGAGCGCGATCCCGTGCTGGAGATGGACGACGAAGTCGCCCTCGACCAATTCCGAAAAGTCGAGCAGCTGGTCCACCTGGCTCCGCTGCGCGATGCTCCGCGCCCGAAGCCCCGGCCGCCTGGGCCGCTGCCTGCCGAACACCTCGGTTTCGGTGACGAGGACGAGCCCGCGTGCGCCGGGCGCCAGCGCGGAAGAGGCCGCCGGCAGGCCCGGGATCGCCGGGGAGGCCGCGCGGAACACGATGCGGAATCCCTCGTTCAGGTTGCCCCGCAGGATACGCGGCTCCGAGGCCCCGAATCCGGGCGCCTCGGAGAGGATCTCCCGGAGGCGCTGCTCCTCGCCCTCCTTCGATGCGACGAAGACAACCGCATGGCCGGCCTCCTTCCAGGAGGCGATCCGCCCCAGGAAGTCCCGGCGGGACTCCTCCTCCGAGTGCAGGCGATCCTGCGCGAGCAGCGAGTCGTCCGGATAGCGGCGGTGGTTGGCCAGGCTCTCGGTATCCCAGGTCGCCTCCGCGCCCTCTCCGGCGGGAAAAAGAGAGCTCGCCTCGTCCAGGTCGGCGAGGGCGATGAGCGCCGCGCACTTTGCGACGAGCGGGGCGACGCCGCCGGAGCCCTCGGGAGCCAGGGTTTCGAACGCGGGCTCCAGGGCCGCCGGCTCGACCAGGACGAGGCGCGTGTCCCCGGGCAGGTAGTCGGCGAGCCCGGCCCGGGCCGGGGCAAAGGTGACGCGCGGCGATGCCGAGAGCGTGATCGAGGCCGCCTCCGCGCCCGAACGCTGCGTAACGGGGTCGAAGGCGCGGATCTGCTCGATCTCGTCGCCGAAGAAGTCGAGGCGGTAGGGCTGCGTCGCCGTCACCGGGTAGACATCGATGATCCCCCCGCGGACCGCGTAATGGCCCGGGGCCTCGCAGATCGCCTCGGCGTCATAGTCGAGCCCGCGGAGCGATTCGAGGAGCTCGGGGAAGGGCTGCCTCTGGCCGCGCGCGAGCGTGAGTTCGCGCGCCGCGAACGCCTCGAGGGCAGGCACCGGCTGGAGCAGTGCGGCGGGGGTTGTCACGATGAAGAGGGTCGCCGCGGCCCCGTGGGTTGCGCGGAGACGTGAAAGTACGGCCAGCCGGTCGCTCGATGCGGCGAAGGCCTCCCTCATGTCCCGGCTGTCGGGCACCGACTCCGGGAAAAGGAGCGTCTCCGTCGGAGCCCCGCCCGCCGCGTTCCTGAAAAAGGCGATGTCCTCCGCGAGTCTCTCGGATTCCCGGGTATCCCCGGCGACGACGAGCCACACCGGCGCGTCGTGGGCGGACGCCAGCTCCGCAATGACGGCGCCGCGGGCCGGCCCGCAGACGCCGGTCAGCTTGAATCGGGAGGGCGACGACATGCCCGCCTACATTATTCCGGCCCCGGCTCTTTTTCCAGCGTCTCGAGCGCCGCCCTTGCCGCCGCTTCCTCGGCGGCCTTCTTCGACGGGCCGCGCCCGCGACCCAATTCCCGGTCCAGGAGAAGGACGGCGACCTCGTAGGCCCGCGCATGGTCCGCACCCTCGATTCCGACGACGTCGTAGCGCAGGGCCAGGTTGCCGTATTCGGGCTGCACCTTCTCCTGCAGGCGGCCCTTAGGATTGTCGTCATCGCCGATGTGCGCCAGGCGGGAGCCGAGGTCGCCGTACCATCCTAGGACCGCGCTTCGGGCCGCCGGCAGGCCGCCGTCGAGATAGATCGCGCCGACCAGGGCCTCGAAGGCGTCTTCCAGCGCCGAAGCCTTCCGGCGTCCGCCGCCGGCCTCCTCGCTGCTGCCAAGGCGCAGGCATTCGGCGAGCCCGAGCTCGCCCGCGAGCCGGGCGAGAAAGCTTCCGTTGGCGAGGGCCGCCCGGCGCTTGCTGAGAGGGCCCTCGCGCTCGCCGGGATAGAGGCTGAAGAGTTCCTCGGTCAGGATGAGCTGCAGCACGGCGTCGCCCAGGAACTCCAGCCTCTGGTTGCTCTGCCCGATCCCCGGATCGTCCTGGAGCCGGGAGGGGTGGGTGAGCGCGCGCTCGAGGAGACCGGGGTTCTTGAAGACGTGGCCGAGCCTGGTTTGCAGGGCGCCCAGCATGGGGATGGGAGAACCGGTCACGACGAGGCGCTCGAATAGCTTCTCAGACCCCGGTTGAAGACGAACACGGCGAGGGCGAGCCACGCCACCGCGGCCGCGACGAGCCACAGGGTCCACGCGGGCTGGAATCCATGCAGGAGCGTCCGCGCGGGGGCGTTTCCGACGACCACCGCGGGAAGCAGCCACACAAAGACGAGGCTGGCGGCGCCCCGGAAGGCCTCCCGGGGCAGCCGGGAGAATTCCGCGAGCGTGAAATAGGTCCCCTCGATGTTCTGGGCGCTCTTGAGCCAGAACGACAGGGACATGGTCAGGACGAGGAAGCTGTACTGAACGACCAGCCCGGCCAGGATGAGGATCGCGTACAGCCCGAGGTCGAGGGCGCTTGGATGCAGGCCCAGCCGGTGCGCCGCATAGGCGACGACGGCGGCGGCGACGAACGAGTTGGCCAGACCGTCCGGGTCCAGTTTCCGGGTCGATGCCATGAAGAGGGGGTGGCCCGGCTGCGCCAGGAAGAAGTCGAAGGCCCCGCTGCGCACGTTCCGGCCCATCTCGAAGAGGCTGCTCCAGAAGAAACCCATCAGCAGGCGCTGGACCAGCATGGCGGTTCCCACGAGCAGCATCATCTCGTACTTCGTCCAGCCTGCGATCGAGGAGGTGTGCCGGTAGATCACCGAAATCAGGAGGAGGTTCACGCTCATCCAGAAGAGTTCGACCAGGGACCAGACCAGGAAGTCGCCGCGGAACATGAGCGTCCGGACCACGGAATACCGCGCGGACGCGAGCCAGATTCGAAGGTAGCTCAATAAGGTCATGGGCTCTTCCCGTTTCCGCTTTCGGATTTTCCGAATCGAGGGATCGGACGTTCCGCTTTCCGCTTTCCGCTTTTTCGAATCAACAGGGACATGGACTTAATTTTCCGCTTTCCGCTTTTCATATCATCCTCCGACGGCTGTGTGCCGGCGCAGCCCGCGCCGCCACAGGAACTCGGCGATGCCGAGAAGCGCGACCACCCACCCGAGTTCGATGCAGAGCCCGCGGGCGGTCGCCGCAAGACCGATCCGCCCGGTGAAGATCGCGGCCGGAAAATACATCTGGTAGTAGAACGGCAGATACTCGGCGACGCGGAGAAGGACGGGAGGCATGAGGTCGAGCGGAAACACCTGCCCTCCGAGCACGGATTCGACCGCCATGGACAGGATCACGAAGCCCTGGATCTCCAGGAACCAGAAGGTCAGCAGGCCGAAGCAGTAGGCGATCGTGAACTGGATCAGCGCGGAAAGCGCCAGGGCCGGGGCGCCGAGCGCGAGCCGCCACCCCTCATGCGGCAGGGATAGCCGGCCGTGGAGGAGAGGCAGCGCGAGGGCCAGGGGCACGAGGACGAGGCCCCCCGACACGACCCGCGCCGCGGTGAAGATGCTGAACCGATAGGCAAAGTAGTTGATCGGCTTCAGCAGGAACTGGTTGATGAGGCCGTTCCGGATCTCCTCGCTGATCTGGTAGTCCTCGTTGAAGGCGCCGACAAAGAACTGAAGGACGAGGATGGCGGTGAAGTACGTGAGGGTCTGGTTGAAATCGAAGCCCCCGATCCGGGATGCGCCGGCGTAGGCGGCGCCCCAGAGGATGAAGACGAGGACGAGCTGGAACAGCGAGAAGAACCCCCGGACCGCGAAGTTCCAGCGGTAGACCAGGTTGCTCTGGAGCCCGACCAGGAAGGCTTGCCGGTACTTGTTCAAACGTTCAGGCCGAAGCGCTTGCTGACCTCGACGGCCAGGCTCCGGTAGGCGGCCGCCCCCGCGCCCGACGGATCGTACGCGAAGATCGTCTGGCCGAAGCTGGGGGCCTCGCTCAGACGCACGGTGCGCGGTATGACCGTCTCGAAGATCTTGTCGGGAAGGTGCTGTTTCACCTCGTCGACCACCTGCCGCGAAAGGTTGGTTCGCGCGTCGAACATCGTCATCACGACGCCCCCGAGTTCGAGGGACGCGTTGATCCCCGCGGTCTTGAGCCGCTCGACGTTCCTCAGGATCTGCCCGAGTCCCTCCAGGGCCATGTATTCGCACTGGAGCGTGATGAGGAGAAAGTCGGCGGCCGCCAGGCTGTTCATCGAAAGCATCCCGAGGGCGGGCGGGCAATCGATGATGATTGCCCGGTAGGATCCGGCCGCGCGCACGGGCTCCAGGACCCCGCGCAGCTTGAGGAGGTAGTTCTCCATCTGGGCTATCTCGATCTCCGCCGCGGCGAGGTCCTCCTCGCTCGGGATCAGGGACAGGTTCTCCTGGCCGGTCGGCGCGATCATCGGGAGCGCGGCGCCCTCGCCCCGAAGCGCCGCGTAGAGGCTGCGGCCCTCCTGTTTTTCAACGCCGAGGGCGCTTGTGGCGTTCGCCTGGGGATCGAGGTCGATCAGGAGGGTGGGGACGCCGAGCGCCGCGAGGGCCGATGAGAGATTGACGGCCGTGGTTGTCTTGCCGACGCCCCCCTTTTGGTTGGCGATCGTGAAGACGGTGGTCGGCATCGGCAGAGCCTTAAGCCCCGCGCGGCGCACCTCCAATCTTTTTATTGCCTCACAGTCAGCGTCCCCCTCATGCCCACCTGAAAGTGGGCGGGGAAGGTGCAGAGGAAGGGATAGTCCCGCAACGATTAGCGTCGGGCTAATGCCTGGCGCAGCGGGGTTAATAGTCTGCGCGGCCTGCGGACGGGCGGTTGCAGTCGGGTCCGCTGGCTGGGAGAAATGCCGTAATAGGGCTTGAAAAAGACCGTGGCGTTCGCGAATTCTCATGGGAGCTTGGCGAATGCCGTAGCTGCCCATATCCTCTTCCTCACGCCTTCATGCGTTTGCCCACATTTTCCACGAAATTCGCCCCCCTGGGCCGTTGCGCGATGGCGCTGGCCGGCCTCATCGCCCTCCCGGGCTGCCAGTGGATGCACATGGACGGCCGCCAGTCGACGATCGCCGTCGAGGGGCCGGTCGCCCTGGAGCAGCTCAAGGTCTTTTACGTCACCTGCTGGGTGACCCTGGTCATCTTCATTATCGTCGGCAGCATCCTGGCCTACACGATCATCAAGTTCAGGGCTCGGACGGAAGCCGACGCCCGCGCCATTGTCCCTGAACAGGGCCATGGAAACCCCTTGATCGAGGTCGGGCTCATCGGGGCATCCGTCTTTGCCCTGGCCATCATCGCATTTCCCACACTGCACGCGATCGACTACACGTACGACGTCCCCGATAGCGAGAAGGCCTCCGCCCTCCAGATCGTCGCGACGGGCTACCAGTGGTGGTTCAAGTTCGAGTATCCCAACGAGCAGATCCCGGGCGCCGGGGTGGTGACCACCGGCAATGAGCTCGTCATTCCCGCCGGGCGCGCGGTCCACATAGATCTTCGCAGCGTGGACGTGATGCACAGCTTCTGGGTTCCCAAGCTCGCCGGCAAGGTGGACATGATCCCGAACCGGGCGAACCTCCTCTGGCTGAAGGCCGACCACCCCGGCTACTACTGGGGACAGTGCGCGGAGTTCTGCGGGGAGTCGCATGCGGTCATGCGCTTCCGGGTGATCGCGCTCGACGCCAAGGAGTACGCCGACTGGCTGGCCCAGCAGAAGCAGCCGGCCCGCAGCGTTCCCGTCGCGTCGGACTCTGCGCCGAAGGCGCAGTTCGCCTCCCTCCGGACGTTCAAGCAGAACGAGATCGGCTTTCCCGAGGGCGATGCGCTCGATGTCACCCCGCTCGATGCCTGGCGCGCAAAGCAGTTTCCCGAGAAGGACGAGGATCCCGCCCTCATCGCGCGGGGCCGGGAGCTCTTCCAGGCCAAGACCTGCATCGTGTGCCACACGATCCGCGGGATTCCGTCGGCCGTCGGCGTTCGCGGGCCCGACCTCACGCACGTCGGCGCGCGAACGACGATCGCGGCCGGCCTCCTCGAAAACAACGCGGAGCAGCTCCAGCGCTGGATCCACAACCCGAGCCTGGTCAAGCCGGGCAACAAGATGTGGGTGGAGGGCTACCTTGTGAACCACATCACCCTTTCCTCCGATGACGAGGTCGCCCTTGTGGCCTTCCTTCGCAGCCTGAAATAACCGACCCATTCCCATGGCCGACGCACTCGCTAAAACCAATTTTCTGGGCCGGGAGGAGCATGCCGCCGCGCCCAAGCCCTTCGTCATCTGGCGCCCGACCGCCAAGACGGGCCTCATCAGCTGGCTGACGACCGTCGACCACAAGCGCATCGGCTTCCTTTACGGAATCTCGGCGCTCTTCTTTTTCCTCGTGGGCGGCGTGGAGGCCCTCCTGATCCGCATCCAGCTCGCGGTGCCGAACAACCACGTGCTCACCTCGACCCAGTACAACGAGATGTTCACGATGCACGCGACGACGATGATCTTCCTCGCGATCATGCCTCTCAGCGCCGCGTTCTTCAATTTCATCATGCCGCTGCAGATCGGCGCCCGCGACGTGGCCTTCCCCCGCCTGAATGCGTTCTCCTTCTGGACCTTCCTTGCCGGTGCGATCATCATCAACCTCGGCTGGTTCCTGAAGAGCGGCGCCCCGGACGCGGGCTGGTTCAGCTACGCGCCGCTCAGCACCCGGACCTACACGCCCGGCCACGCGCTCGACATGTGGGTGATGGGCATCCAGCTCCTCGGCGTGGCCTCGATCGCCGCGTCGCTCAATTTCGTCATCACGATCATCAACCTGCGGGCGCCCGGAATGACGATGATGCGCCTCCCCGTCTTCACCTGGATGACGCTGGTCACCGCCTTCCTCATCATCCTCGCCTTTCCCGCGATCACGATCGCTCTCGTCGAGCTGATGATGGACCGGCTCTTCGGCACGAACTTCTTCGAGGTCTCGAACGGCGGCATGCCGATCCTCTGGACGCACCTCTTCTGGGTCTTCGGGCACCCTGAGGTGTACATCCTCATCCTGCCGGGCATGGGCATCATCTCCGAGATCCTGCCGACCTTCTCGCGCAAGGCGCTCTTCGGCTACCCGATCGTGGTCTTTTCGGGCGCCTCGATCGGATTTCTCGGATTTGGCGTGTGGAGCCACCACATGTTCACAACCGGAATGGGGACGATGGGAACCGCGGCTTTCGCCGTGACGACCATGGCCATCGCGGTCCCCACGGGCGTCAAGATCTTCAACTGGATCGGAACCATGTGGGGCGGCCACCTCCAGATGCGGACGCCGATGATGTTCGCCCTCGGCTTCATCTGGCTCTTCATGCTCGGCGGCTTCTCGGGCATCATGCATTCCGCGGCCCCGGCCGACGCCCAGCAGCACAACAGCTATTTCGTCGTCGCCCATTTCCATTACGTGCTGATCGGCGGATCCCTCTTCGCGCTCCTCGCCGGCATCCACTATTGGTTCCCGCTGATGTTCGGCCGGAAGGTCAGCGAATTCTGGGGCAAGCTCTCGTTCTGGGTTATCTTCATCGGCTTCAACGTGACGTTCTTCCCCCTGCACTTCGTCGGCCTGAACGGCATGCCGCGCCGCACGTTCACCTACGACTCGAACATGGGATGGAACCAGGGCAACATGGTCGCGACCATCGGGGCCTTCATCCTCGGGATCGGGGTCGCCATCTACTTCGGCGTCATGATCTACACCTACTTCAAGGGGGAAAGGGTCGGTCGCGATCCTTGGGACGCCCGGACGATGGAATGGAGCCTGCCGAATCCCCCGCCCGAGTATAACTTCCGGACCATCCCGGAAGTCCACGCCCGCGACTCCTGGTGGTATGAGAAGCATCACAAGGCCGAGGTTGCCCAGGAGAAGGCGAAGCATGCGGCCGCCGAGTCGGCTCACGGCGGCATCCACATGCCCTTCCAGTCAATCTATCCCTTCATCGCCGGAATAGGGATCCTGATCGGGGCGATCGGCATTTCCATCATCGATGCGAACCCCGATCCGCATGTGATCATCGGCCGAAAGCTTGCGGTGACCCTTGTGGGCTTTTTCGTCCTGGTCGTGTCCGTCTACCTTTGGGCCCTTGAGGGCAACGAGGGATACCACCTCCATCCCGAGGACGAGGAGGGCCATTCATGAGCAACGCTGCGGCAGGCGCCATCGACCACCATTTTGACCCGAGCACGTCGACGGGCATACCGAACAAGAAGCTCCTCATGTGGGCGTTTCTTGCGTCGGACTGCATGTTCTTCGGCTGCCTGATCTCGACCCACCTGATCTACCGCCTGCATCCGCCGCCCGGCGTTCCGGCGGCCCGGCAGGTGTTCAGCATCGAGCTCACGTCCTTCTCGACCTTCATCCTTCTGATGTCGTCCCTGATGATGGCGCTGGCCGTCAACGCCATCCAGAAGGGCAACCTGAAGAGCCTTCGGGCGTCCCTCCTGACGACGATCTTCTTCGGCTGCATCTTCCTCGGCTGCCAGGTCTACGAGTTCAACAACTTCGTCTTCGAGAAGCACCTGACGATCACGAACAGCATCCTCGGGACCACGTTTTTCACTCTGACCGGCACCCATGGCTGCCACGTCGCCGTCGGCGTGTTCTGGCTGATGCTCATGTACGTCCGCAGTTTCCAGCCGCGGGACACGACCAGCGACAGGCGGTGGTTTCTGCGCAACGTCCTGCACATCCTGGCCTTCATCGCGACGATCCTCCTCGCGATGCGCCTGACTCTGGCGCTTGTCCGCGGCATCGAGGCCACGGGGGCCAACCTCGGCACGGTGGCCCATTTCGCCAGCATCTATTTCGCGGCGATCCTGGGGCTCGTGGTCAGCGGCGGCCTGCTTCGGTGGTTCGCGCGCCCCGCCGGCCCCGTCGCCTTCGACGAGGCCAATGCGATCGACGTCGAGATGATGGGCCTTTACTGGCACTTCGTCGACATCGTCTGGATCGTCATCTTCACGGTTGTGTACCTCCTCGAATACCTCTGAACGCCCGATCATGAGCTCTTCCGCCCACGCCCCCGCAGCCGGATCGCACGCGCTCGAGGAAAGCAAGTTCCAGATCTACGTGCAGATCGCCATGCTCCTGGCCGTCATCACCGGCATCGAGATCATAACGGTCTACCTTCCCTTCGCCGTCCCGATCCTTTTCACGGTCCTTGTCGTGTTCTCGGCCGTGAAGTTCCTCTTCGTCATCTTCTTCTTCATGCACCTGCGCTGGGATCGCCCGTTCTGCACGATCCTTTTCTTCATCGGCCTGATCCTCGCAGGTGGCACGATGTGGGCGCTTCTGCAGCTCTTCGGCGCAGAGTCGAGCAAGCCCCTGTCGGCCGCCCTTATCGAGACGGTCCGCGTCGTGGCGGCGGCATAGGATTTTCGGATGATCGACTGGGGATCGTGGCTCAACCAGCCGATCCTCCTCGGCGGATTCGTCATTCTCGCCTGGGCCTACGCGCTTGCCTCGGGGCCGCTGCGTCCCGGCCTCGCGCCCGGGATTCCGTTTCCACGCAAGAGCGCCGTCCGATTCCACTGCGGCCTGGGCATCCTGGTCCTGGCGCTGGGTTCGCCGCTCGACGGCATGGCCCGCACCTTCCTGTGCAGCGCGCAGACGGTTCAGGATCTTCTCGTCCTCTATCCGGCAGCCGCGCTGCTCCTCTCCGGCCTGCCCGGCTGGATGGTCGATCCCGTGCTCGGCCGGTTGCCCCGGCCGGTTGGCCGGACGCTCCTGGGCCCAGTCGTCTGCGGCGCCTTTTTTGTCATCATCGTCAGCGGATGGTATGTGCCGCGCCCCTTCGAGGCGGCTCTGGGCAATGGGGCTGTCCGTTCGCTGCGGGCGATCGCGTATCTCGCGGCGGCGCTTCTCTTCTGGTGGCCGCTTCTCAGCCCATCGCGAATCTTTCCGCCCCTGCGCTACGGGGCCCGCCTGCTCTATCTTTTCGGCATCGAGGTCGCGCTGACCGGGGTCTTCACCTACATCCTCATGGCGGACCATGCCATGTACCCGACCTATGCGCACGCTCCGCGGCTCATCGCGGCGCTTACTCCGGCCGAGGACCAGGTTCTTGCGGGCGTGCTCCTCAGTTTTTTCAGCTCTGTGGTCCTCGTCGGCGCCTTGGGCCTGAATTTTTTCCGCTGGGCCCGCTCGGACGCCAAGCCTCTGAAATAGGCCGCGCGGCTTGGCGCGCAGTGGACGGTGCGATTTCAAGGCGCCTACGATCTTGAATTCCGGTTCCGTCGCTCCCAATTTGGCTGCCCCCTCGCGTTTCCGCTTTCCGACATCCGCTTTCCGATTCTCCCATGGCGTCCCGCTTTCGAAGGCTCTTCGGTTTCCAGGAAAGCGGCCTCGTCCTGATCGTCCTCGTCCTGGGGATGCTGCTTGCCGCCTTCAGCGGATCGGTCCGCCTGCCGGAGTTCACCCGGGGGCCCGACGGCGCCCGCCGCCGCGTTTTTGAGACGGACGCTTTGGGGAACCGGGTCCCGGCTTTCGCCGTCCGCAACAAATTTCTCAACGCGCAGAACCTCGCCCAGCTGGCGAAGGACACGAGCTTCATCGCGATCATGGCGGTCGGGATGGGCATCGTCATCATCTCCGGGGGCATCGATCTCTCCGTCGGCGCGATCTATGCGCTCGCCTCGGTTGTGGGCGCGATTGTCCTGCGGCACTACGGGCCGGAGGGGCCGGCGATCGGCATCTTTCTCGGCGCCGCCGCGGGACTCGGCACGGCTGTTCTCTGCGGCCTTCTGAACGGCGGCCTGATCGTCGCCCTCAGGGTGCATCCCTTCATCATCACGCTCGGCGCCATGGCGATCCTGCGCGGGATAGCGTTCGTCGTCACCTCCGGCCAGTCGATCGGCGGATTTCCCGCCGGGTTCAGGCAGCTGGTGCGCTACGAGGTGGGCGACGGGCTCAGCCTGGTGCCGCTCGCGGTCATGGTGCTCGTCATGGTTGCCGGCTGGGTATTCCTGTCCCGGCTGGCCGCTGGACGGCGTGTGTACGCGATCGGCGGCAACGAGATGGCCGCGCGCTTCAGCGGGATCGGCGTCGGACGGTCCAAGCTTGGCGTCTACGTTCTGTCGGGCCTGACCGCCGGCATTGCGGCGCTGCTTTCGCTGGGATACTACGGCGCGGCCACCTCGGGCGATGGCCAGGGCTATGAGCTCAATGTGATCGCCGCCGCCGTCGTCGGCGGCGCAAGCCTCACGGGCGGCCGCGGCTCCGCCTTCGGCGTCGTCCTCGGCGCATTGATCATCCAGATGATCAGCAGCGGCATCGTGCTCCTGGGCATCGATCAGAATTACAGCCAGATCATCATCGGCGCGGTCGTCATCGCCGCCGTCGTCCTCGACAACATCAACACGTGGCTCGGCCGCCGCCGGCTCTCAATGACTTCCCCATGAAAAACACCCTGCTCCTCCTCCTCGCCGCGTTCGCCGTTTCCCTGCGCGCGGCCGATGCGCCCCGTGCGCTGACGATCGGCCTCGTGGCCAAGTCCCAGGCAAATCCCGTCTTCCAGGCGGCACGCGTGGGCGCCGAGGCCGCCGCCCGCGACCTCAGCGCCAAGGACAACCTGGCTATCAGGATCGACTGGCGGACCCCCAACGAGGAGGACGCGCAGAAGCAGGCGGAGGCGATCGAGCAGCTCGTGCTGGCGGGCGCCGCCGGCATCGCCGTCAGCTGTTCCGACGCCAACAAGCTGACCGACGCCATCAATTCCGCGGTGGACAACGGCGTTCCCGTGGCGACCTTCGATTCGGACGCGCCGAACAGCAAGCGTTTCGTCACCTACGGCGTGGACGACCTGAAGTGCGGCGAGCAGGTCATGGATGAGCTGGCCAAGCTCATGGACGGCAAGGGGGTCGTGGCGATCCTTGCCGGGAACCCGAACGCGCCCAATCTGCAGCGGCGCGTGCAGGGCGCCCGGGAGGCTGCGAAAAAATATCCCGGCATCGTGATCCGGGACGCCTATTACCACAAGGAGACGGCTCAGGACGCCGCGGCCAAGGTGGAGCAGGTCATGGAGGCCAATCCCGACATAACCGGCTGGGCGATGATCGGCGGCTGGGCGCTCTTCACCGACAATGCATTCAAATGGCAGCCCGGGACGGTCAAGTGTGTCTCCGTGGACGCGCTGCCGGCGTGCCTCGCCTACATTCGAAGCGGGCATGTGCCCGTCCTCCTGGCGCAGCAATGCTACGAGTGGGGCTACCGCTCGGTGGAGCACCTGGTCGACAAGATCGTGTTCAAGAAGGATCCGCCGGCCATCAAGGACGTGAGCGAACTCATTGTCGTCAACAAGGACAACGTGGACGCATACGCAAAGAATTGGGACACATGGCTGCCGAAGTGAGAAATGGCTGCGAGCGCAGTTCGACGATTGATGATCCTCCGGGGCTGCGCTTCGCAATTCCCAATCCGGTCGCCGCAGCCGGCCTTCCCCTCTGATGGGGGTCGGCCAAGAGGCGACCGATGAAGCTCCGTTCATGCCCCTTCCGGATCATCAATCGTCGAACTGCGCCTATATAATGGGGCGTTGGGCCTTATGCCTCTTATAGAATTTAAGGGCATCACCAAGCGATTCCCCGGCGTGACGGCGCTCGATGGGGTCAGCTTTAGCGTGGAGCGAGGGTCCTGCCATGCGCTCATCGGGGAAAACGGGGCCGGCAAGAGCACGCTCGGGAAGATCCTGGCGGGCGTGCAGACCGCGGATGCGGGCGAGATACTCCTGGACGGGAGCGCCATTGCTCCCGCGACCCCGCATGCCGCGCGCGCCCTGGGGATCGCCATGGTGCATCAGGAGCTGGCCTTCTGCCCCAACCTCAGCGTCGCAGAAAACGTCTGCCTTGGGGACCTGCCGCGGAGCCGTGCGGGGTGGGTGGACCGGACCGCGATGCGCGCCCGAGCCCGGAAGATGCTCGCCGCGGTCGGCGCCAGCATCGACGTCGACGCGCCGATGGAAAGCCTCTCGACCGGCCGCGAGCAGCTCGCCCAGATTGCGGCCGCCATCGGCACGGGGGCCCGCATCGTCGTCATGGACGAGCCGACGAGCTCGCTGTCCGCCGGCGAAACGCATGAGCTCTTTCGGCTCGTGCGCGAGCTGAGGTCCCGCGGGATGACATTGATCTATGTCTCCCACCGGATGGAGGAACTCTTTGCCCTGTGCGACAGCATCACCGTCCTGCGCGACGGAAGACACGTCGCCACCGGGGCCGTCGCCGACACCGATCCCCACCGGATCGTCGGCCAGATGATCGGTCGCGAGCTCGGCGCGCATGAGCCCCGGCACATTGGCCATCACGCAGGCCCGGAGCGGCTCAAGGTCGAGGGCCTGGCGTCGCCCGGGCGCTTCCGCGACATCGGGCTCTCCGTCCGTTCGGGGGAGATCGTGGGGCTGGCGGGGCTTGTCGGGGCCGGTCGCAGCGAGGTGGCGCAGGCGATCTTCGGCCTGGATCCGGCCGCCACGGGCCGGGTGCTTGTGGACGGCAGCCCGCTGGAACTGGGCTCGATGGCCGCGGCCCTGGCGGCCGGCATCGGCCTCGTGCCCGAGGACAGGAAGCGGCAGGGGCTCGTTCTTTCCCTCAACTGCCGCGAGAACATTTCGCTCGCCGCCCTGCCGGACCTGACCCGATGCGGCTGGGTGAGACGCGGCATGGAGCGAGCGCTGGCTTCGCGCTACGCCGGCCGGCTGCGGGTCAAGGCGCCGAGCCTCGAGACGGTCGCGGCCTCTCTGAGCGGCGGCAACCAGCAGAAGCTGGCGCTCGCCAAATGGCTCGCCCGCGACTGCGGCGTCTTGATCGTGGACGAGCCCACCCGCGGCGTGGACGTCGGGGCTAAGGCCGAGATCCACCGGCTGCTCGACGAACTGGCCGCCGAGGGGAAGGCGCTCCTCGTGATCTCATCGGAATTGCCCGAACTGATCGGCCTGTGCGGCCGGATTCTCGTCATGCGGGCGGGCCGGCTTGCCGGCGAACTGGCCCGACCGGACTTCAGCGAGGCCGCGTTGATGCGGCTGATGGCCGGCTTGTAGCCGGCCGGCGGCATCCCAAGCTTCGATCCGGGTCACGCTATACGCGAAAGGACGCCGATCCGCCCTCAGCGGTACGCCGCGAGCATGGCGTAGACGATCACCCCGGTGACGGAGACATAGAGCCAGATTGGGAATGTGAAGCGGGCGAGCCGTCGATGGGCGGGAAACCGTCCGGTAAGCGAGAGGAAGAAGGTGATCAGGATCATCGGCAGGGCGATGACGGACAGGCCGATGTGGGAGATCAGCAGGGTGAAATAGAGCGGACGGACCGCCCCCTGCCCGTGGAAGCGCATATCGCCGTGGAGGGCGTGGTTGGCGATGTACGTCACGAGGAAGACGGAAGAGAAGACGAATGCGGTGAACATCGCCGCGCGATGGGCGGGGATCCGGCGGGCGCGGATATGGCGATAGCCCGCCACGAGCGCGATGGCCGAGAGCCCGTTCAGGGCGGCGTTGAGTGCCGGCAGGAAAAGGAGGCGGGTTCCTGCGACGTCTGTCGGGGCGTGATAGTAGACGAGCCAGCAAAGAAAGAGGCTGGCGACCGCGCTGACGGCGATGATGCCCGCCACCGCGCTCATCGGGATCCGGGCCTCGCCTGCCATGGAGGAATTCACGGGCGGCATTTTCTAGAAATTGATCGCGCGGTCGAGGACCAGCGCCCCGAGGGCAAGCGGCAGGTAGCCGATCGACGCGAGAAAGAGCTGGCGGGCCGCGGTGTCACGGCCCTTCGTCCAGAGGAACGCGACGGCCTGCCAGAGCATCCAGGCGCCCAGGAGCGCGGCCGCCCCGGCATACCAGCGGCTGGCCATGCCGAGTGCGAAGGGAAGCAGGCTGATCAGGACGAGGAGAAGGCAGGCGACCAGGGCCCAACGGGCCACCCAAGCGCCGGACTTGTCCCGGACCGGAAGCATTGGAAAGCGCACGGTCGCATAGTCCCGGCGGTGGGTCCATGCGACCGCCATGAAGTGGGGTATCTGCCAGAAAAAGAGGACGCCGAAGAGGACCCATCCCATCGGGGAAATCCGGTCCCCCGCAGCCGCGTTTCCGATCAGGGGAGGGAGGGCACCGGCAAGCGCCCCGATTTCTGTGCTCCAGCGGGAGGTGCGCTTTGCCGGCGTGTACCACCCGAGATAGGCGATCATCGTGAGCAGGGCGAAGAGGGCGGCGAGCCCGTTGACCTTGGCGAAGATCACCATCAGCGAGGCGACGCACATCAGGGATCCGAGAACGAAGGCCGATCCCGTGGCCACGCGGCCGGCGGGTATCGGGCGGTCCGCCGTCCGCTTCATCTGCGCATCCGTCTCATGCTCGAGCCACTGGTTGAGCGCGGCCACGCCGCCCGCCGCGAGCGACGTGCCGAGGAGGATCCAGAGAAGTCCCTCCACTCCCGCCGAGGGCCGCTCGACCAGGTAACCCACGAGCGCCGTGAGCACGGAGAGCAGGCTCAGCCGCGGCTTCGTCAGCTCGAGGTAATCCGAGAATTTTGCCTGCTCCCCCATCTTAGGCGCGCACCGTTGCCTCAAATGCGTCTCGGTGGGCGCGCCAGGTGAGCCAGAACGCGGTTGCCAGGGTGAGCGCGCCGACAATCACGTGGGCGGTCGTTATCCCGGGATCGCGGGCGGTCCTTATGATGGTCGCGCCCAGAAGGATCTGCAGGGCGAGGAGGCTTACGAGGGCCGATGCGCCGCAGCGCATCCCCAGGGTCGCGCCCCGGTCGCGCCAGATCCCGGCCGCGAACCCCACGAGTGCGACCGTGATGATGACCGCCATGGCGCGGTGGGCAAAATGGATCGCAACCCTGAAGTCCCAGGCCGCCGGAAGCAGCGCATGGCCGGGGCCCGACCAGGGGAAGGTTGGGATGGCCAGGCCGGCGTTGCTGTGCCGCATGACGGCGGCGATGGCCAGCTGAGCGAAAAGCAGGATGCAGCAGGCCACGCCCATCCGGCGCAGGCCTGATCGCACGGGGGAGGGATGCTCCATCCAACCCCGCGAGCACGCCGTCGCTATTGCGAAGAGGGCGCAGACGAAGAGTTGGGCCAGGCAGGCGTGGAGCATGGCGAGAAGCTCGCCGACGCTGGTGTCCATTGGCGCGACCTGGTCGGGATTGAGAAGGACGCGCAGGCCGCCGACCACCGCCTGCACGAGGACAAGCCCGAAGGCGAACCAGGCGAGACGGCGGAGCCAGCGGCGCTCCTCGGAGCGCGAGATCCAGACTGCGAGCGCGAGGGTGGCCGCGCTGAGGACGCTCACGCTCAGCCGGTGGGAGTGCTCGGCGAACATCGCGACATTGGTCAGCCAGCCGTGCGGATTCAGCGACCCGTTGGATAGCGGCCAATCGGGAAACGCCATCCCGGCTCCGATCGTCGTCGTGAACGCGCCCAGGGAGACCGTTACGAAGGACCAGGCGCAGGCGGCGGCCGCGAGGGCGGCAAGGGCCGGCCGGTGGACGGATGCGCGCGGGGGAGGGGAGGGCGGGAGCATGAGCGGAGCGACCTGCCAGCAGAAGGCCGCGTGCTTCCCACCGCAAACCCTTTGACAATTCTATCAGCCGGCGGATTTGTGGGAACGTGAAAGCTAATGGCTTCCCACGATTTGCGTCCATCGGCGGGCTCCTCCTTCTGGCTGCCTGCTCCAGGCAGCCGGAAGCGGGGGCCGCCGGGCCGGTCGCGGAAGAGAAGCGCTATCCCCTGACAGGAGAAGTCCTGTCCGTGGATGCCGCCCGTGGCCGGATCACCGTGAGCCACGATGCGGTGCCGGGGTTCATGCCGGCGATGACCATGGAATTCGGGGCCGCGCCGGGCGACGTGGCGATCGTGCATCCCGGGGAACGCATCCGCGCCGAGCTCGTCGCCGATCTCAAGGCGCCGCGGCTTGAGAAGGTCTGGCCTGACGACCGGGCGGCGGCAGACGCCGTGGCTGCTGGCCAGCGCCGGCTTCGGGAGGATACCCATGACCGGGGCAACGAGGTCTACCGGGATGTCGGCGAGGCGATGCCGGAGTTCGCGCTGTTCGACCAGGCGGGGCGGCTCGTCCAGAGCGGGCGCTTCCGCGGCAGGCAGGTGATGCTCAATTTCATCTACACCCGCTGCCCCTTCGCAAACATGTGCCCGGCCTCGACCCAGAAGATGATGAGCGCCCAGAGGATGGCCCGGGAGGCGGGGGTGAGGAACATCGAATTCGTGTCCATATCGATGGATTCCGCCTACGACACGCCTGGCGTCCTTCGCGCGTACGCCGACGAGCGCGGAATCGACACGAGCAACTTTTCGTTCCTGACGGGGCCTGACGGCGCCGTTCGCGACCTGCTGACTCAATTCGGGATCAAGGCGGAATTTGAGGGCAATCTCCTGCGGCACACCCTGGCGACCCTGCTTATCGACGATCGCGGACGGATCATCTGGAGGGTGGACGGCACCGAATGGCAGCCCCAGGATTTCGTGGCCCGGATGCGCAAGGGATGAGCGCCTCGGCAATCTCGCGGAGCGCGCGGAGGCAGGTGTGGCTCCTGTCGCTCGGGGCGGCCGCCCTCCTCGCCGTTCTCGTGTGCTTCCATTCGCGTCCGCGGCTGACGCACATGGACTTTGTCGCCGGAGGGCCGGGCTCGCTCGAGTTTTGCGATCCCGCCGATCCAAAGTTCCTTCCGGTCGTGGAACGGGCTTCGCCGGTCGCCATGGCCCTGATCGCAGCCGGTGCGCCGATGGCCCGCGCGCGCGTGGATGTGGTGGTGCGGCTGCGGACGAACACCGGCAAGCCGATCGGGCCGGAAGACCTCGCCACGACGACTGCGGATAAGATCAGCCTGTTCGTGGTGGACCCCGATCTGGTGGATTTCCAGGCGGCGGTTCCCTCGCCGGGCGCCGATCCCGGCCAGTGGTCCTTTTCATTCACTCCACGGCGGACGGGCGCCTACCGCGTATTCGCCGATTTCACCCCAAAGGCGACGGGGCGGGAGATGTACGCCTATGCGGATGTGCTCGTGGGAGGCGCTGAGGAGCCCGCGCCGGCCCGGGATGTTCAGCGGACGATGGCGTGGAGCTGCGAGCGCGATGGGATGCGCTTCCTGCTCGTGCCGTCCACAATGCCGCTGCGGGCCCGCGAGCCGTTGCAGATGGGATTCTCGGCTTCGCGAACGGATGGGTCATCCGTGGAGCCCCGGCTGTCCTATGGCACCCGGGCGTGTCTCGTGGCCTTTGATCGGGATCGCACCGGCTTGGCGATCTTGCGTCCGGAACCGGCAGGGGAAAAAGCGGAAATTGAAAACCCGAAAGCGAAAACTGAAGAGGCGTTGGTCTTCAAGGTGTCGATCCCGGATCCCGGCAGGTACGTGATCTGGAGCAGGGTGGATGCGGGGGGCGGGGAGGTCTCGGCGCCATTTTGGTTCGATGTGTCGCCCTGAACGGCCTGCTAGGCATTTCCTGCCGCCGCTTTTCAGCGTCGAATGTTGGCGTTGGAAAAGTGTATTGTAACTAATTGTATATAAAGTAGTTAAATAACATGGCATGAGCTTTGCTTTTAGTGAAGGCAATCTCACTCATGCCTTCCAAGACCGCTACCTCCGCCTCCGTCCAGTCCTCAAATCCACGGTTTCTGTGGAACGAGATCGTCCGATGGACCTTTGAGGCCTGCATCCTCCGCAAGGAGGGGAAGGAGGGAGCGGTCGCCGTTCTGCTTCAGGAACGGCTTCCCGCCCTCATCCGCACCTGGTCGAGCCGCTGCGGCCTGGCGCCCGCGGCCTGCAAGGAGCAGCTGACCAGCCTTTTTTCCCGGGTCCAGGAGAGCGTGGAACTCGGCTTCATGCAGAGGCGCCTGATCGTCGAGGAAATTTGCGCCCGCTTTGCCCAGCAGCCTTCCGGTTCGCGCCTTCCGGACGTCTCCGGAGCGGTCGGACTGCGCCGCCGGGTGCCGATCGGCGACGTTTCGGACATGCTCGATGCGCTCGCCGAGGCGGAATTCGAGACCATGGGCGAGGCCATCCTCCCCGTCCGCCGGGCGACCATGGTTCCGCCCAGCCTTTATGCCGAGGAGCCCGCCGACACCCGGATGGCCCTGAGCGCCTAGAAAATTAGAAGCTAGAAACCACAACCCAGTCATAATCCAAAAGTGAAAACCGTCCTCAACAAATCCGCCAGCAACGCGGCGACCATCACCCGTGATGATGGCCGGTCCGCAGACACCGAGACCCTGCTTGTGGGCCTCGACTGGGGCACGAACACCTCGTGCCTCATGGCCGCTCCCCGCGCCAGCAACGATTCCCGCGTCTCCATCAAGGAGAAGATTCCGACGGTCGTCGGATATGCGGCCGACACGGTTCTGCAGCGCGTGCTGCCGGGCGACGCCAAGGTTCTCTTCGGAGCCGAAGCCCTGAAGCACAAGCTCTACCTCAGCATCGTTCGTCCGCTCCACGGCGGCGTGATCAACGACCTCCCCTCGGCCCGTCTCTTCGCCCAGCATCTGCGCGACCGCCTGAACGCAGGGGACCGCGAAGTCCGCGCCGTTATCGGCATGCCGGCCAGCTCCGACATGTCCGCCCGCGAGAACGCCCGCAACGCCGTCCAGGGGGTGTTCAGCAAAGTCCTCTTCGTCCCGGAGCCATTCCTCGCCGCCCTCGGATATCGCGACGAGGCCCGGCTGAACGACGACAAGTACCAGGATCCCGTCGCCAATTCGCTCTACATCGACATCGGAGCCGGATCGACGGACGTCTGCCTCGTCCAGGGCCACTATCCGACGGTCGACGACCAGCTGAGCGAGCCCTTCGCCGGCGACGCGGTCGACCAGATCATCCTTGACCGCGTCCTCGAGGCCTACCCGGACTGCGGACTCACCGCCGCCCGCATCCGCGACATCAAGGAGCAGCACTCCTTCGTCCTGGCCAAGGACAGCGCCACCCCTGCGATCGCGACCGTCATGGTTGGCGGCAAGCAGCGGAAGCTCGACGTCACCGACCAGGTCGGCGCCGGCTGCGAGGCCCTTCTTCAGAAGGTCTTCGAGATGACGCGTTCGCTCATCGCCCGCGCCGATGCGGAAAGCGTCTCCGAGCTCCTTCAAAACATCATCGTCACCGGTGGCGGCAGCCTGATCAAGGGCTTCGGCGTCGCGCTGCAGACCAAGCTTCTGGAGGAAGGCTTCGACAACCCGCGCGTCCGCGTCCTCGGTGAAAACTACAAGGACTACGTCGCCCGGGGTGCGCTCAAGGCCGCCCGCCAGGCCAAGGATCGCCACTGGCAGAATTTGATCGGCTAGCCAGCCATTAGCCGAAAGGGTTGGGTTCCCCGGTCTGCGGCACGAGTTATGCCGCAGGCCGGTTCCTTTTTTATCGATCAGGCGCTCGCGAGCGCGTTGGCGGAGTTCAGGTGATCGGAGCCCGTGTACTTCTCGGACTGCTCGTCGGCGTGGTAGCTGGAGCGGACGAGCGCGCCGCTCTCGACGACGCCGAACCCGAGTCCCAGGCCGAATTCCTTCCAGCGGATGAATTCCTCCGGGGTCACCCAGCGGTCCACCGGCAGATGCTTCGCGGTCGGCTGCAGGTACTGCCCGATCGTGAGGATGTCGATCTTGTCGCCGGCCAGGTCGCGCAAGGTGCGCTCGATCTCATCCTGGCGCTCCCCGAGGCCGAGCATGATGCCGGTCTTTGCTACAAACCCCCGGCCCTTGGCGTGGGCGAGGACGCGCCGCGACCGGTCGTAGCGGGCCTGCACCCGGACGGGCTTCTGGAGGCGCTCCACCGTTTCCACGTTGTGGTTGAAGATGTCGGGCTTGGCCTCGAGGACCGTATCCACGTCCTCGAGTTTCCCCTTGAAGTCGGGCACCAGGACCTCGATCGCCGTCTGGGGATTGCGGTGGCGGACGGCCCGGATCGTCGCCGCCCACACGCTCGCGCCCCCGTCCGCGAGCTCGTCCCGCGCGACGCTGGTCAGGACGCAATGCCGCAGGCCCATCCGGGCCACGGCGTCCGCGACGCGCGCCGGCTCCCCGAGGTCGAGCTCGGTCGGCCGGCCCGTCTGCACCGCGCAAAAATTGCACGAGCGCGTGCAGATGTTTCCCAGGATCATGAGGGTCGCGGTCCCCCGCGACCAGCATTCCCCGAGGTTCGGGCATTGCGCGCTCTGGCAGACCGTGTGGAGCTTGTGCTCGTCCACGAGCTTGCGCACGGCGGAATAGCCCGGGCCGGCGGGGAGCTTGGCGCGGAGCCAGTCGGGTTTGCGCGCGGTGTGCATGAGCGAGCTGGAAACTAAGCAGCCGGCACGCGAGGTGACAAGCTTTCGAACCGCCGTCCCAATTTCCGTTTGCTCCGATTCCCGCTCGGGGCCAGCATCCGCGGTTCCATGGCTGAAATCCCCTCCGAGATAACCCACGACCAGCAGGCTGTGCGCCGGCAAAAGCTGGCCGACATGCGCGCGGCCGGGTCGGACCCGTTCCTGGCGAACTTTGCGCCCACGCATTTCTCCGCCGAGGCCCTGAAGGCCTACGTCGAGGGCCAGGACAATGCGGTCGCGGTCGCCGTTGCCGGGCGGCTCGTCGTCATCCGGGACATGGGAAAGAGCCAGTTCGCGAAGGTCCTGGACCAGGATGGCCAGATCCAGATCTACGTGAAGAAGGACGTGGTCGGCGACGAGGCCTACGCGGCATTCCGCCGCCTCGACCTCGGCGACATCATCGGGGTCAGGGGAACCCTTTTCAAGACGAAGAGCGGGGAGGTCACGGTCCGCGCCGAGGGCTTCACCCTCGTCGCCAAGGCGCTGCGGCCTCTGCCGGAAAAGTGGCACGGGCTCACCGACCCGGAGCAGGTGTACCGCCAGCGCTACCTCGACCTGATCGTCAATCCCGAGTCCCGGGCCCGGCTCCTCATGCGCTCCCGGATTGTCGCCGGAATCCGCCGTTACCTCGAGGACCGGCGGTTTGTGGAGGTGGAGACCCCCGTCCTGCAGACGGTCGCGGGCGGAGCGGCCGCGCGGCCTTTCACGACCCACCACAACGCCCTTGGCGCTGATTTCTTCCTTCGCATTTCGCTCGAGCTCTACCTCAAGCGCCTGCTCGTCGGCGGCTATGACCGCGTCTTCGAGATCGGACGGAATTTCCGGAACGAGGGGATTTCGAGGCGCCACAATCCTGAGTTCACGATGCTCGAGGTCTACCAGGCCTACAGCGACTACCGCGGCATGATGGCCCTGGCGAAGGGTATGATCACGGAGCTCTGCGCGGGGGTCCTCGGAACGCTCAAGATCGCGCATCCGGCGAGCGGCCAGGAAATCGACTTCGGCGGGGAATGGCGCGAGGTCGCCTACAAGGACCTGATCCGGGCCGAGACCGGCGATCCCGACTGGTTCAAGCGGAGCCGGGCCGAGCACGCCGCGGCCGCGGAAACGCTCGGGATCAAGGGAATTCAGCCCCAGTGGGAGGATTTCGAGATCACGCAGGAGATCTTCTCCAAGCGGATCGAGCCGGCCCTCATCCAGCCCACGTTCGTCGTCAATCTTCCAAGGGAACTGTGCCCCCTGGCGAAGATCAATCCCGCGGACCCGGACACGCTCGACGTGTTCGAACTGTGCATCGGGGGCATGGAGATCGCGCCCGCCTATTCGGAGCAGAACGATCCGGACGCGCAGCGGGCGATGTTCGAGCGGCAGGCCGGCGGCGAAAAGCAAAGCATAGACCAGGATTTCCTGGTCGCACTCGAGCACGGAATGCCCCCCGCCGGAGGAATGGGCGTCGGCATCGACCGGCTCTGCATCCTCCTGACCGGGGCCGAGAGCATCCGCGACGTCATCCTCTTCCCGCTCTTGCGCCCCGACGGGGCCTAGACGCCGCCCCACCGTGGTTTCCGCTTTCCGCTTTCCGCTTTTCGCCTTGGGTCCCCCGCTTTCCGCTTTCCGCTTTCCGCTTTTTCCTCCCCCATGCCCTGGTATCTTTACCTGGCGCTGAAGCAGTTGTTTCCGTCGGGAAAGCGGTTTCCGTTCTTCACGGCAATCTCGGTCTTTGGCGTCGCCCTGGGCGTCATGGTGCTGATCGTGACGACGAGCGTCATGGGCGGGTTCCATTACGAGCTCAGGGAGATGATCGTGAACAAGGAGGGGGAGGTCCAGGTCAAGGCGCAGGGACTCATGCCGAACTATCCCGCCGTGGTCCGGCGCGTGGAGTCCGTTCCCGGCGTCGTGGCGGCCACGCCCTATGCCGGGACGTCGGTTATGGTGAAGTTTCAGGGCCGGCCCGCGTACCCCCTGCTCACCGGAATCGATCCGTCGAGCGTCGAACGGGTCACGCGGCTCCGGCAGTATGTCGTCCTCGGCTCCCTGGACGACCTCGACGACGATTCCGTGATTCTCAGCTCCGTCCTGGCGCGCAGCCTCGGCGCGGGCGTGGGCGACTCCATCGAGGTGTATTCGCCGCTTCTCGTGGAGAAGCTGACCAAGGACGAGGTTTTCCTGCCGCGCTCGGTCCGCGTTGCCGGGATCATCGAGTTCGGGCACCAGCAGCTGGACCTTAGCACGGTCTATTGCACCCTGCGGCTTGCCCAGGATCTCTTCGGCCTCGATACGACGGTCCACGGGCTGTACGTGCGGCTGGCGCCCGGCCTGAACGAGGACGAGGGCGCGGCGCGGATCAACGCCGTGCTGCCGCAGGACATCCGCGCCTTTTCCTGGGAGGACCTCTGGAGCGACTTCCTGTGGATCCTCAACCTCGAGAAAAGCATGATCTTCTTCATGCTGTTCATCATCGTGATCGTCGCGGCCTTCTCGGTCACGAGCTCGCTCCTGATCTCGGTCATCCGAAAGACGCGCGAGATCGGCCTTCTGGGCGCCCTCGGGGCGCAGCCGCGCCAGGTGGCGGCCTGCTTCTGCGTCCAGGGGCTTTTCATCGGGATCCTGGGGACGGCCGTCGGGCTCGGGCTCGGCTTCGGGGCCCTTGCCGTCCGCAACGACGTCGTGATGGGAATAGCGCGGGCGACGCAGCGCGACGAGGTGCTCCGCCGCTTCTACCAGTTCAGCGAGCTGCCCGCCCACACGGCCGCGCGGGACGTCGTCCTCACCGTCGTCCTCACGATCGTCGTCTCCACCCTGGCCGGACTGCTGCCCGCCTGGCGGGCAGCGCGGCTGAAGCCCGTGGAGGCCCTGCGCAATGAGTGAATGGGTCCTCAGCGCCCGCGGCCTTCGCAAGAGTTACAAGAGCGGCGACCGCCGGATCGAGGTTCTGCGCGGCGCGGACATCGCGATCGGCTCCGGGGAGAGCGTCAGCATCCGCGGCGAGTCCGGCTCCGGAAAATCCACGCTGCTCAACCTGCTGGCGGGGCTGGACGCCGCCGACTCGGGCACGCTCGCGTGGGCGGGCTCCGCCGACACGGGTCCGGACAGGCGCGCGGACTTTCTCGGCATGGTCTTCCAGGCGTTCTACCTCATCCCCGAGATGAATGCGCGCGAGAACGTTCTCATGGCCCGGAGGATCCGCGGGAGGCTTGACGCGGGGGCGCGGGCGAAGGCGGACCAGCTCCTCGCGAGGGTGGGCCTGGCCGAGCGCGGCCACCACCTGCCCGCGCATCTCTCGGGCGGCGAGCGCCAGCGGGTCGCGGTGGCCCGGGCGCTCATGAATTCGCCGCGGCTCCTGCTCGCCGACGAGCCCACGGGCAACTTGGACGAGGGTTCCGGCGAGGCGGTCGTCGACCTGCTCCTCGGACTCTGCCGGGAGACGGGCACGGCTCTCGTCCTTGTGACCCACAACGCGGCCTTCGGCCTGAAGACGGGCCGCCAGCTTCTCCTGCGCGAGGGAACGCTGCACGAACTTAACGGTTCACAGCCGGCTCCTTCAGGCTAAGTCTTCCCCATGGCCAAGAAGATCGCATGCGGCGTCGTCGGGGTGGGCTCCCTCGGCCAGCACCACGCCCGCATCTACGCCGGGATGCCGGGAGCCGAGCTCGCGGGCATCCACGAGACGGACGACGCCCGCGCGGCTGAGATTTGCGGGCGCCTTGGCTGCCGGCGCTATTCCACGCTCGATGAGCTCGGAGAGGCCTGCGACGCGGTCTCGATCGTCGTTCCCACGGACCGTCACGCCGCCGTCGCGCTGCCGCTCCTCGCCCGCGGCTGCCACCTCCTGATCGAGAAGCCCATCTGCGCCTCGCTCGAGGAGGCGGAGCAGGTCCTCGCCGCCGCGCAGAAGCACGGCGCGATCGTCCAGGTCGGCCACGTCGAGCACTTCAACCCGGTGATGACCTTCCTCGAGAAGGAGGCCGACAATCCCCAATACATAACCGCGGAGCGGCTGGCCCCCTACCAGACCCGGGGCACGGAGGTCGGCGTCGTCCTGGACCTCATGATCCACGACATCGGGATCGTCCTGGCGCTGGTCAGGTCGCCGATCGCCCGGCTGGACAGCGTCGGCATCAATGTCCTCTCCAAGACCGAGGATATTGCGAACGTCCGGATCCAGTTCGAGAACGGATGCGTGGCCAATCTCAGCGCGAGCCGGATGAGCCTCAAGAAGTCGCGCGAGATCCGCATCTTCCAGGACAACGCCTACCTCTCGCTCGATTTCATGAACCAGACAGGCCACCTCGTGCGCAAGCGCGACATCGTGGCCTACGGGCTCAAGATGAAGGTCGGGCTCGTCAAGGCGGGCGACACGAGCTCGGTGCCGGTCCGCGAGATCCCGATAGAGAAGGGCGAGCCGCTTGCGCTGGAGCTGAGTCATTTCGTGGAGAGCGTCGCCAAGGCCCGCCAGCCCAAGGTGGGCGCGGCCCTCGGAAAATCGGCGCTGGAGGTGGCCATCGCGATCACGGAGCAGATCCGGTCCGCGAAGCGATGAGCGCGCCGCCGGCCCTGCCTTTCCGGTTCGCTCCGCCCTCGGGCGGCCCCGCCGACCTTCTGATCATCGCCGGTGAGCACTCGGGCGACGAGAACGCGGCGCGCATGGCCGCCGAATTCCTCGTCCTGCGGCCGGGAGCCCGGATATGCGCCCTGGGCGGCCCCCGGCTCTCAGCCGCCGGCGCCCAGCTTCTCTTCGACCTGACGGCCTCCTCGGTCGTCGGGCTTCTCGGCGTGCTCAGGAACCTCTCGTTTTTTCGCATGCTGCAGGCGGAGACCCTCCGTTGGATCGCCGAGCACCGGCCGCGCGCCGTCTGCTTCGTGGACTACTCCGGATTCAACCTCCGGGTGGCGTCGGCCCTCCGCGAAAGGGGGCTGAGCGCAAAGGGGGGAGGGGGGATCCGGCTCGTCTACTACATCAGCCCGCAGATATGGGCGTCGCGCGCCGGGCGGCGGTTCGCGATGGCGCGCGACCTGGACGCCCTCGCGGTCATCTTTCCCTTCGAATTGAAAACCTACGCGGACACGGGGCTCCGGCCCGAGTTTGTCGGCCATCCGTTTGTCGCCGCCGGCCATGTTCCGCCGGTGACGTACGATCCGGCCGGCCCGGTCCTGCTCCTGCCCGGAAGCCGCCGGCAGGCTGTGGCCCGAATCTTCCCCGTCCTCCTCGCGGCGCACCGGGACTTTGGCGGGCGCGGCGCGGTCGCGATCTATCCCAGCGAGGAGATTCTTGCGGTCCTGCGCGGCGCCGGTCCCCCCGCGTCCGTCCAGCTCCAGCCGACCGGTGCGCCCGTGGCCGCTTCGGCCGTCCTCACTTCGAGCGGAACGATGTCCATGCATTGCGCCCTCGCGGGAATCCCGGGCGCGATCGCCTACCGGATCGATCCGCTGACCTACTGGATCGGACGCTGGCTCGTCAAGGTGCCCCACCTCGGGATCGCCAACCTGATTCTCGGCGAGGCGATGTATCCGGAATATATCCAGGGCGCCGCGACACCGGAGGCCCTCGCCGACGAATTGCGCGCCTGCCTGGAAGGTCCCGCGCGGCGCGAACGGGCGGCCGCGCAGGCCGCCAGGCTGCGGGGCCTGCTGAGCCAAGCCGCGGGCAGCACGCCCGGCGAATGGCTTTCTCGCCAGGTGCCCTGATCGGGTCGGCAAGGACAGGTCTCCGCGATCGGCCAAATGGATATGGCCAACCGGGCCGCGTTTTGCCTGACTTCCCAAATGCCCCCCGGCGAGACCCCGATCTCCGGTCGGAAGAGCTGGATCCGCTTTCTGCCGCTCCTTGTTTTTGCGGCGGCGGGTCTTGCCTCCCTTTACTTGTCGCTGATGCTTCGCAGCGCGGCCCATCGCGCACTGTGGGAGTCGCGCCTGCCCTCCATCGCGCTCGCCGCCGGGGTCGGCGTCGCCGCGCTCGCCGCTGCGCTCGTGCGCGAGCTCCTGAAGACGCGCGAGCGGGCGCTCGCCGAGGCGGAGCGCATGACGGCCGACCTGCGCGGGGTCCAGCAGCAGCTGGCCCGCGAGGAGGCGCTCTTCCGCTTCATCTACGAGAACGCCCCCGTGGGCCTATCCTGGCTGGAAGGGCAGCGTGGCGAGACGCGGCTTGTCAACAAGGCCCACGTGAGGATCACGGGCGTTTCCGTTGAGAAATCCCGGGACACCGCGAACTACGTCGCCGTCAGCCATCCGGACGACCGGGAGATGCAGCAGCTCCTCATGGAGCGGCTCTACCGGGGCGAGATCGAGCAGTTTTCCATGGAGAAGCGCTACGTGCACCCCAACGGAAAGCTCGTCTGGGCGCTCCTCACGATGCACGCCTACCGGGATCCCGTGAGCGGCGAGATGAGGGAGGTGAACACGATCGTCGATATCACCGAGGCAAAGCGGGTCCAGGAGGAGACGGCCCGCGATCAGGCCCGCCAGGCCGCGGCCATGACCGCCGCAAAAGAGGCGGCCGAGCAGGCGAACAACGCCAAGAGCCAGTTCCTCGCGATGATGAGCCACGAGATCCGGACGCCGATGAACGGCGTGATCGGCATGACGAGCCTCCTCCTCGATTCGCCGCTGAGCGCCGAGCAGCGGGAATACGCCGAGACGATCCGCCACAGCGGCGAGGCGCTGCTGACGATCATCAACGACATCCTCGATTTCTCGAAGATCGAGTCCGGCCGGCTGGAGATCGAGCGGGAGGCGTTCGGCCTGCGCGAGTGCGTCGAGGGCACGCTCGACCTCCTCGCGCCCCAGTTCGCGGCGAAGCGGCTCGATCTTCTCTATGAGATCGCCGACGGCGTCCCCGGGCAGGTCCGCGGCGACGTCACGCGTCTCCGCCAGATTCTCGTCAACCTCCTCGGCAACGCCCTGAAGTTCACGGAGTCGGGAGAAGTCGTGCTCAGCGTGCGCGCTCAGCCCGCGAACGATGCCCGCACGGAGCTTGTTTTCGCTGTGAGGGACACGGGGATCGGCATCCCTGGCGAGGCCATGGATCGCCTTTTCCAGTCCTTTTCCCAGGTGGACGCCTCGACGACCCGAAGGTTCGGCGGCACCGGCCTCGGGCTTGTCATAAGCAAGCGTCTCGCCGAGATCATGGGCGGCAGGATGTGGGTCGAGAGCGAGGTGGAAAAAGGCTCGACCTTTTCCTTCACGCTCCTGGTCGAGGCGGTGCCGAGCAAGCCGCGTCCCTACCTGGGGCCCGCCGTGAGCCATCTCGCCGGAAAGCGCCTCCTCGTCGTGGACGACAACGCGACCAGCCGGCGCATCCTGACCGCCCTCGCGACCGGCTGGGGCATGTCCATCCGGGCAGCATCCTCCGGAGAGGAGGTCCTCGGCTGGCTGCGGAACGGCGAAGCTTTCGACGTCGCCGTCCTCGACATGCAGATGCCTACCATGGACGGAAGCATGCTCGCGCGCGAGATCCGCACTCTGCGCGATGCCGAACAGCTTCCGCTGATCATGCTGTCATCGCTCGGGCACCGGGAGCACAGCGGCGATCCCTCGCTCTTCGCCGCCTATCTCGCCAAGCCGGCAAAGCCCTCCCAGCTCTTCGAAACGCTGTCCGAGGTGCTCCAGGCGCGGGAACTCGATTCGGCCCAGGTTTTTCAGCCGGGCGACGTCGCGGAGCCGGCGATCCGGCGCGCCGAGCGCGTGCTCGTCGCCGAGGACAATGCGGTGAACCAGAAAGTCGCCCTCTTCATTCTCGCAAAGCTGGGATACCGCGCGGACGTCGCCGCGGACGGGAGGGAGGCCCTGGCGGCGCTCGGCCGGCAGGCCTACGACATCGTCCTTATGGACGTGCACATGCCCGAAATGGACGGGCTCGAAGCGACCCGCCGGATCAGAGCCGGCAATCCGCCGAACAGGCCATGGATCATCGCCCTCACCGCGAACGCGATGTATGGCGACCGGGAACTCTGCCTGGCCGCGGGAATGGACGATTACATCAGCAAGCCGATCAAGCCCGGGGAGCTCGCCACTGCGCTGGGCAGGGCCCAGCCCGGCGCGCCCGCAACCTGAGGGCTTTCTAGACGGGGCAGCCGCTTATGCCGGCGGCCGGATTCGCCGTCCGGTGCGCCAGCAGGGGCTCAACCTGCCGCCAGAGCACATCCGTGCGCGCGGCGAGGAGGGCCCGGCATCGCGCGATTTCGGACTCCCTCGAAGCCCGGTTCCTATCGGCAATCCGGGCCAGGTCGTCCAGATCGTAGCGAAAGACGTTCTCAAGGTCCGCGACCGCCGGTTCGACGTCCCGGGGCAGGGCGAGGTCTATGAAGAACAGGGGCCGGGTCGGCCGCCTCCGCATCGCCGCCTCCGCGGCCGCGAGCGAGAGAACCGCATGCGGCGCAGCCGTGGAACAGACGACGACGTCGAACTCCGCAAGCCGCGCCTCCCTCTGGTCGAAGGGAAGGGCGCTCCCTCCTAATTTCCCCGCGAGCTCCATGGCCCGCTCGCTGCTGCGGCTCGACACCGTGAGCGCCAAGGCCCCGCGGCTCTGGAAGGCCCGCGCGGTCTTCTCGCCGATCTCGCCGGCGCCGACCATGAGGACCCGGGCGTGGGCAAGGTTGCCGAAGATATTCTGCGCGAGGTCCACCGCCACGTTCGAGACGCTGACCTGGCCCGCGGTGATGGCGGTGTGGCTGCGGACGTGCTTCGCCGCCTGGAACGCCTTCTGGAATATTCGATTCAGGAGGGGGCCGGCGGCGCCCCGCGCCTGGGCCGCGGCGTAGGCCGCCTTCACCTGGCCGAAGATCTCCGTCTCCCCGAGCATCTGCGAATCCAGGCCCGAGGACACCTCGAGCAGGTGCTGCACGGCGTCGCGGCCGTGAAGCCTCAGCCGGAATTTCTCGAATTCCACGGGATCGAAGCGCTGCCTCGCGCAGAATGCCGCCTGGACGCGCGCCGCAGCGCCGTCGTCCGCGCCGACGCCGTAGAACTCGACGCGGTTGCAGGTGCTCAGCATGGCGAATTCCCTCAGCTCCCGCAGGCCCGAGAGCTCCAATCCCAGAGCGGCCTCGGCCTCGGAATCGAGGGCGAGCCTCTCCCGCACCTCCAGGGGGGCCGTGTGATGGGTCGCGCCGACGAGGAAGAATCCGGGACCGCTCATCGCGCTGCCTCCCGGCTCGCGGCGAGGGTGGGATGCCGGCTGGCATCCACGGGACCGAGGGAGATCAGTGCGGCCGCAAAGAGGGCCAGGCACGTCCAGGCGAAGCGCTTGGACAGCAGACGCCCCCCGAGACGAAGCGCGAGCGTCGCGGCGTAGGCCGCCCAGACGCCGACCGTGATCAGGAGCGTGACCTTGTTGACGGTCGCCGTGTCGCGCAGCCAGTAGACCGTCCCCACGGCGAGCGAGGCGCTGAGCAGGGCGACCCCGGTGCCGAGGAGCCTGAGACCGATGTGATCCAGGTCCACGATGGACGGCAGGAAGGAGAACCAGCCGTCGAGATGCTTCGCCTTCAAGGAATAGTTCCGCAGGAGGAAGAGTACGGAGGTCAGCGCGAGAAGCCCGAAGACGCCATAGCTGAAGAGGGCGAGCGCCGCGTGGAGCTCGATCCAGGGATTGGCGCCGAAAATGTGCACGCGGCGCGTCTGATCCCAGGAGCGAATCGAGAGGGAGGCGAGAGTCAGGAAGGCCCCGAGACCCGAGGTGAAGTAACCGAGAAGGCTGGAGCGGAAGGTCACGCCGACCACCAGGTAGAGCGTGATCGCCGACCAGGCTACGAACTGCAGCATCTCGAACGTGTTTCCGAGCGGGCAGCCCCCGTCCGCGCGGCCCCGGAGGTAGAGGCCGACGTACTGGAGGACGTAGCCCGCGGCCACGATCCCGTACGTCACCCCGCTCGAGGGCCGTTCGCCGCGCATGACCGACCAGGCGCCGCGCAGGAATCCCGCGAGGTAACAGCCCGCGGCCAGCCACAGCCACTGGCGGTCGGTGAGCACGGAAAACATGGGAGGGTCAGCTTACGCCAGCGCCACCCTGAGGCAAGACCGCCCAATCATCGGCGCTGGGGGAAATCCTTCCATGCCCACTCCAGGGCTTCCGTGATGGTCTGCGCCCTCACTGCGCGGTCCGTGTGCCCGGCGTTCAGGGCGAAAACGTATTGGTAGTGGTAGCCCTTCGCCTTGAGCACGGTCGCCATGCGGTTGTTGGCCGCGACCCAGTCGTGCATGCCGTCGCGAAGAGGGTTCGGATTGTAATTGTCGCGGTCGCCCACCTCCAGCCACACGCGAATGGGCTTCTGAGGGCTCCCCGGGATGAGATGCTCGTGATACTCCCAGGCGCCATGGGGAGCGTCTGGATTCAAGGGGGAGGCCTGGTTTACATAGGTGCCGGAATAGGTGATCACGCGGTGGTAAAGCTCCGGGTGATACCATGCCATGGTGAACGCCGCGGCGCCCCCGGAGCTGCCGCCCATGGTTGCGCGCGCATCCGGATCCCTGGAAATGACGACGTTGCATTGCGCCTCCACGAGCGGGAACACCTCCGCTTCGACGAATTCGGCGTATCTGCCGGATAGTGTATCGTACTCCAATCCCCGCTCGCTTCCCTGGGCGTCGCCACCCCCATTTTGGATCATCACGGCCACCATCGCCGGAATGCGATGCCGGGCGATCAGGTTGTCGAGCACCACAGGCAGGCTGTTGTCCGGGCCGTCCTGTACCACGATGACGGGCGCGGGAGTTCCGGGGACGTATTGGGCGGGCACGTAAACGGTAACCGTCCGCGTGTAGGGCTTCGGGTAAGTCTTCACCTGGGTCCAGTCCGGCGGATAGTAGTTTGGGGGGCCGCCCGGCGGAACCTTGGTGATGCCCGGATAGTACTTGCTGTCCGTCGAACGCATCGTGAGATGATGCACGGTTCCATTCGGAACGCCTTCGGCTGGAGTCAGTTCCGGAGCGGGGACGTAGTCCGGACCGATGAGAAAGTCCCCGTCCGCAACCGCGGGCGGATTCATGCCCGGAGCACCGCGAAGCACCATGGCTTCCCCTGGCTTCGATCCGACGGGAATCAGGACGGGGGTGCCCGGCGCGGTCGGCGATCGGGTTGGGGGCTGCGGCCGGGGCGGGGCATCGGCGGCGTAGGCATTTTGCAAGAGTGCGAGTGCGATCAAACAGCCGACGATCGGCGTGATTCCAGGGGATGTCTTCTTCATTTGGGGTTGGGTTGCAGCAAGCCGTGGGGTCAAGAGGGGGCCGAAGCGAAGGGGCCGGGCGTGCATTTGAGAAATTGTCCCCCTCACCGTTGGTTCTTCAGGAAGGTCTCGACCTCATCATGCGTGCCGCACAGGTGGAAGACGAGGGCTTGTCCCTCGCGCTGGAAGACAAGCCTTAAGTCCAGGCCGCAGCGACATTCCATGAACGGCCGGATGCGTCGCAGCCCGACCCCGGCGTGAAGGTGGGGTTGGCCGTAGGCGCTTCCAGCGGCCTTCATGGCCGCCAGAGCCTCCGCCCGCCGGGAAGACGGGACGCTTTTAAGGAAGCGCGGCGTCGCCAATAACCTCACGGGGCGAGGTCGGCCAGCTCGGCAATCTCACGCAATTTCCCCGTGCGGCGCGCACGCGCCGTCTCCCTCCTCATCGCAAGGCCCGCCCTGAAGGCTTGTGCGGGTGCAAGGCCGTATTCCGAGGCAAAATAGGCCTCATCGGACTCGGTGACCGCAAAAGGGAGGCCGCGCCGATTGACGAGCTGGGTCAAGGCCATGGAGAAGAACGATCCGGCATCCAGCCCAAGCCCCTTGAGGACGGAGTCGCTCTCCTTCTTCAGGCCACGATCTATGCGCGCGCGTATTTGAATGGTTGCCATGCCTCAAAAGTGCTCAAAATGACTCATTCTGTCAAGCGGTGGATGGCGGAACTTGGATTGGCACCTGACCGCCGGCAATGGGCTGGCTTACGCACGGTGCGCAACGATCATCTGCCTGATCGATTCGATCACGACATCCGGCGCGGCGGCCGCAATGCCATGCCCGACGCCCTCGACGACCCTCATCGTTCCGTTGCTCGTGAGTCTGCAGTACTCCAGCAGGAGCTCGTTGCGCTCGCGAACGATAGCCGTCCTTACATTGAGGGGCAGCTCATCCGGCATTTCCAGCGCGCCCGCGGCCAGAACCCTGAGAGGCACGTCGCCAAGCTCCGTAACCTCGGACACCTGGCGGCATCCCTCATCCCAATCAGCGCCGAAACCGCTTAGAAAGGAGCGAAATTGCTCCATTGCCATCGACGAGCCAACACGCTCGCTCGAAAGCGTGGCCAGCGCCTTTTCACCCTGCCTTGGGTGGGACGGGTCGATCAGAATCATGCCCGCGACGACTTGGCGCCGGTGAAACGCAAACAGGAGGTGCGTGAAAGCGGCATAGGATGCTCCGACCAGGATGAAAGGCGGGGCAAACTTCCGCGCGGCCAGCCAGGCGTGAAGTTCGGCCGCAGCGAGACGCGGCTCAACCCGCCACCCGCCGCTTCTTTCAAATACTGCCGTCGGCGCAAACTTTGAAACCTGCTCCGCAACGCTTCCGCACCCGTCGAGTATGACCGTTGGAATCGAGTTCGCGCTCATTTCGGATTCTCTGCCGCCAAGCTACACCTATGTCGCCGGCCGTCTACGGCGGAGTGACCATTATTTCGCATTGCTTGTCGATGAAGGCGTAGGGCGGCTTTTTGCCGGGTTCGAAGCGGAAGAAGCGGAAATTGAGGGTATGCCGACCAAGCTGGGAAAAAGTCAGATCGTACCGTCCTTGCCAGCTTTCTGTTTGGTCTTCGCCGGGCACCAGACGATCGAGCGCCTTGTTTGCGGTGAGGTCCACCACGTCGATAAAATTCAGTTTTCCGATTGAGTCGAACGCCTCATATCCGATTTTGGCGGGCTGGCCGGCGACGCAGGACGGCGGCGCAAGCAGCTGGCCGAAGAAGGCTTGGTCCTGGACCCGGAAGGTCATGTCGCTCGTTGTCGAGCCCACCGAGTTGGTCGCGGTCAGCTTTGCGATGAACGTCCCGGCGTGGCGAAGGTGGCCGCGGATAACACCGCTCCAGGCATCCATGGAAAGGCCTTCGGGCAAGTCCGTGGCGGAGTAGCGCACGGGACTATATGCCGCCCTGGAGCGATAATTAAATTCGGCTCGCGTTGACCAGACGATGCTGGGTGTTGACAGGAAGAACGGTGCTGCGGGCGGTGCCGCCTCCGCGTGAGAGAGTCGCGCAGCGTTCAACAGTCGGGTGAGATTGACGGCACTGCCTCCGTCAGGACGCTGCAAGTCCGGACGCTCGTAAATCGAGATTGAGTACCCGATTGCCGACAGGTCGCCGACGTGGCGCATGTTTGCCCCGCACCATTGCGCCGTTACGGGCGACAAATTGCTCATCTGCCTATCGGTTGGAAACGAAGCGGGATCGGTTCCGGTCAGGATGCAGACAAAGTCGCTCCTTCGAAGTTGCTGCTGGATAAATTCCCGGGGCGATTCGAACAGTGACGTAGGGAGGGTCTGCTCGAACGGCATCCAACGGTGATGCCGTTCGTAGGCAAGGACGCCGAAGGCCGTGGCGTTCAAACCGTCGGAAACCAGGGTCGCGGCAACGCGTGGCGGGGCAAGACGGCACTCTTCAGCCCGGAAAAATAGGTAGTCGGACAGGGCGTTTACGTTCTGGGCGTCCCTTGCAAACTCATCCGAGTAGCGTTTTCCCGACAGTGCCGTTGCAAAAACTGCTTCTCCGGCAAGGAAGGCCATTCCGCTGATCAAGGCGACCGTGCGCGCACGGGCGCCTTGCGATAGGCGGCGGCAGCCGAGAACGGCCAGCCAAACGGTTCCAGGGATGAGGATGCTGAGCGGGTGGGGCGCTTTGAGCGAATGCCACGACAGCACGGCCGCGGGAGCTGCAAGAAAGATCAGTGCAATGCTCCACGTGCCGGGGGACAAGAGCTGACGTCCGAAAGTCTCGTGGGCCCGGCTGCGGGATGCGACGTGGAAGATGAGCAGTGCACTCGCCACGACAAGCCACAGGACCGCGGCCGGCAGGCCGATCTGCTCGAACAAAAGCTGTTTGAAGATCCACTTTGCTGAAGCGGCTGCGTCCAGGTGTGAGATGCGCAAGGCGCGTTCGGGCCCCGTTATATGACCGATCCAATAATAGTCGTGGAGCGCCTGCTGTTTGCGCCAGAAGACGGGTCCTGCCATCGCAAGCGCCACCATGCCCGAGAGCATCAGGCGCAGGCTGCGAGCCCAGCGGTCGTGCTGCGCGAGAAGCACAATGAACAGGAGCGGAAAAATCAGGGCGAAGTAGACCGCCGTCAATGATCGGGTCAAAAGTACGAGTCCCGCCGCGGTGCCGAAGGCAATACTCCAGCGAGTCGACTTGAAGCCCCTTCCAGCGATCGCAGTTGCGAGGCAGACTCCGTAGGCGCAAGCCGTCATCCAATCCAATCGGAAATCGAATGCCGAACCGGCTTCCCCCGACCAAGGGCAGCGGAGCGCAGCCAGCAAGGCGACGGATGCCCACGCCAACGAAAACGAGGCCGAAATCCTTCTGACCGCAAGGAACGTCGCGCCTTGGAGCGCCAGGAAGGCCAGCATGTTGATGGCAAGAGCCGAACTCCGTGAAGGACCGGCGAATGAGAAGGCAAGAAGACCCCAAAAGCTGTGCAGGGAGCCCTGGGCCGTGAGGTTCGTCAGCGCGTGACCGACACCCGCGATAAACCCGTGCTCCCGTGCATACTCATATGCCCGATATGCCTCGCCAAGATATTGGAGCTGATCGAACCACCTGGGATAAATCCATGCGTAATAGCGCGCCGTCGTTGCTTGAAAGAGAGCAAACTCTGCGGCGAACACCGAAATCAGGGCCAAGGCATGGACCCGTTTCATTGCGACAGGATGGTCGATTATGGGCTGGCTGGCGTCCGCGCCACCCAGAAGCGGCAGTCGTCCGAGAAGGCGCGGACGGCCTCTGATTCGGCGGCGATCTCGCGCCGCATGGCGTCGAAGGCGTGCTCCCAGCCCGTTGCGGCAAGGTCGTCCAGGATCTCCGCCCGGTCGGGCAGGTGCATGAAGGTGCTGCCCGTCTCGTCCGAGAAATACCGGTCGCCGTATTCGACCAGGCGCGGATCCTGTTCGCCGCGGTCCCAGCGCGCCTTCTCGAGGCGCCAGAGCGCGCGTTCGGTCGGGGAACTGTCGCGGTCGTGGGTCGTGAAGAGGAGCGGGGCTCCGGGCCGGCATGCGAGGCGGAGTTCGCGGAGGGCCGCGAGGCGATTCGCGCGTCCGGGAATCTGCATCAGGCCATTGAACATGAACAGCGCGCCGTCAAAGCTTCCGTGTATCTTGTCGCGCACTATAGGACATGCGCTGAGTTGGGTGGCATCCGCCTGAAAGAACCGGATCGCTCGCGCGCCCCGTTCCTCCGCAAGGCTGCGTGCCTGCTCCAGCAGTTCCTCGGCTATGTCAAAGGCCGTGATGTCGCGGTAGCCCAGGTCCCACAGTCCCAGGGTGACTCTCCCGGCGCCACATCCCGCCTCGAGGAGCTTGGCGCCGGTGTCGGAAAAGTGGCGCCCGATCAAGATCCGCTCCGACTGCCACAGCCCGAGGTGGTGCGCGGCCCGGGTGTAATGGACGACAGCATTCGGATCGTTGAAATCGGCGCGGACCGTCTCGATGGAGATTTTTCCGTGGCCCGTCTTCATCTCCGTCCCCATCTCCGGTCGGGCTTGAGTTCGAGGCGCTTTGCCTCGACCTGGACGCCGGAGACGGCCGGATGGGCCCTCAGCTCCTGGAACGACACGGGAGTCACGCGCCAGCCGAGCGCCTGGCTGGCCTCTGCGACAGGCGCCGCCGAACCATCGAAAACGAACGCAAACTGGACGCGCGTGTCGCCGGACTGCTTGTTCACGGCTTCCCTCATCTGCCGGAGGAACTCCGGAACCCGGTCGTTTGCGGGGTCGATCAGCCAGGTCACCCGCTGCACGAGCCCGCTGATCGCGCCGTCGAGCGGGTAGCATTCCTTCACGTTGAGCCGCGCCCCGTCAGAACCGGCGATGACATTGCCGAGGACCACGACCGGGCCGTTCTCTGCGAGGTTCTGGCCATAGGCCGCGAAGGCGTCGGCGAACAGATTGAGGGCGACCGTTGACTTCCGGGTGGCCAGCGTGAAGGCGACCCAGGGTCGGTTGTCCTTCTTCGAGAGCTTCTTTGCGATCTCTCCGGGGATGCCGCACAGGCGGAACTCCGTGCGGTCGGGCTGGTGGATGAGCTCGGCCGCCGGAAACGTGTCCAGGGCGTCGGCCAGGCCGCCATAGGCGTCCAGGGGATGGCCGGAGACATAGAACCCGAGCAGCTCCTTCTCGAATTGGAGGAGGTTTCCGGCCGTCAGCCGCCTTTCTGCGGCGGCCGGCGCCATTTTCCCCGCTGCGCCGTTTGTCTTGGCGTGGTGGGCCGCCCCGAGGTCGAGAACCGCATGGTCGTCGCCGTGACCGTTCGCATAGGCAGCGGCCGCCGGCTTGCGGCTGTGCCGCAGGATCTCGGCAAATTCCGCGGACAAGGTCGCCCGGTCGGGAGGTGCGGCGGCGGCCGCCGTACCCATGTCGAAAAGCATGTCTTCGGCCGCCTCGGCGGGTTTTCCCGCTCCTGGAATCTCCCTCCTCAGGCCCGGATACTTGCGCTGCAGCTCCCCGAGGGCGGCGAGCGCGGAGTCCACCTGCGCGAAGAGCTCCTCGCGCGCCGCGCCGCTGAAATCGAAGGCGCCGGCCGCGATGAGATTTTCGAGGACGCGCTTGTTGATCGCCCGCGCGTCCGCGCGCAGGAGAAAATCCTGAAAATCCCGGAAGGGGCCGGCTGCCTCGCGCTCGGCCAGGATCTTCTGCGCCGCCTGCTCGCCCACGCCCTTGATGCCGGCCAGGCCGAATCGGATCGTCCCCTGGGACGAGCCTCCGTCCTTCTTCGCGACCGGCGTGAAGTTTTCCCCGGACTCGTTGACGTCGGGGCCGAGGACCCTGAGGCCCATGGCCTCGCACTCGGCGATGAAATGGGAGACCTTCTCGGAATTGCCGAGCTCGCTCGAGAGCATCGCGGCCATGAACTGGACTGGGTGGTTCGCCTTGAGGTAGCCGGTCTGGTAGCTGAGGACGGCGTAGGCGGCGGAATGCGCCTTGTTGAAACCGTAGCCTGCGAATTTGTTGAGGATGTCGAAGATCGAGTTGGCGGTCTTTTCGTCGATCCCGTTCACGCGCCGCGCGCCTTCGACGAAGTTCACCCGCTCGCGCGCCATCGCCTCGGCGTCCTTCTTTCCCATCGCCTTTCGGAGCATGTCCGCACCGCCCAGGGTGTAACCCGCCACGATCTTCGCCGCCTCCATCACCTGCTCCTGGTAGACCATCACGCCGTAGGTCTCGCGGCACACCTCCTCGAGGAGCGGGTGGGGGAAGGTGACCGTGCTCGGGTCCCTCTTTCCGCGGACGTAGTCGGGAATCCACTCCATCGGGCCCGGGCGGTAGAGCGCGATCAGGGCCACGATCTCGTCGATCGAGGCGAGGCTGATCTGGCGGCACAGGGCCTGCATGCCGCCCGACTCAAGCTGGAAGACGCCGGTCGTGCGGCCGGTGTTCAGGAGGGCGTAGGTCTTCGGGTCGTCGAAGCCCACCGCCTCGAGGTCGAACTTCGGGTCGGCGGTCAGCCGGATGTTGTCGACCGCGTCGGCGATCACCGTGAGCGTCTTCAGTCCGAGAAAATCCATCTTGAGGAGGCCGAGCTTGCCCACCGCGTTCATGTCGAACTGCACGGTGACGTCGCCTTCCTGAAGGGTGAGCGGCACGAACTCCTCGAGCGGCCGGTCCGTGATGAGGATGCCCGCCGCGTGCTTGCCCGTGTTGCGGACCATCCCCTCGAGGACGAGAGCCTGGTCGTAGATATTCCGGGCGACCGGGTTCTTTTCGATCTCCCCCCGAAGCTCTGCGGACTTCTTCCGGGCGTCCTCGAGCGAGATGTTGAGCTCGTCGGGGATCATCTTCGCCAGGCGGTCCGCCTCGGCGT
>CAZJNA010000003.1:0-64274 GCA_964547325.1 uncultured Opitutaceae bacterium
CCTTGGGCACGCCGTGGATGTCGACGTAGGCGCCGACGCAGTACTTGACGCCCTTTGCCTTGAGGCCGGCCTGGATTTCGAGGATTTCTGTGTCGGTTTTCTTCATGATGAATGGGGGGGCGCCCCGTAGGGCGCGTCCAGGGGCGGGTGCTCGCGCAGGCCGCGCCGCACGAGGGCCGTCAGGTCGGCGACCATCCAGGCAAAGAGGCGCCGTCCGGCGGCGGCGCGCGCGCGCGACGGACGGCCGGTGACCCCGTTTCGGCTGGTCCGGTTTACAGGATGCGAGAACACGAGGCCCCGCGTGCGGTCCGGATCGTCGGAGCTCCGGAGCTTTTCCCGGCGCACCAGGGCGGGCTCGACGGCGAGCATGAGCGAGGTCTCGGCGGCATTTGCGTGCCAGTCCGCGGCGTCCGAACGGAACGCCCGCTCGACGCGCGGGCTCAGCCCCGCGGTGTTGACCACGGCGACCATCATGCCGTCGTGGCGGCTCCGCAGCACCTCGAGCGCACAGCGCAGGGGCGCGGCGTTCGTGACATGGGTGTTCACGATGAACAGGCGGCGGAAGCCCGATGCCCGCACCCAGTCGCCTATCTCCGTCACCACCGCGATCAGCGTCTGCGGGCCGAGGGCGATCGTCCCGGGCCACCGCCGGGAATGGCCGAGCGAGCATCCGTAGGGAAGAAGTGGCAGGACCGGAACCCGCGCGCGTGCGCCGGCCGCGGCGCACAGCCGCTCGGCCAGGGCGGAATCCATCCCCGTGCCAAGGTGGGGGCCGTGCTGTTCCGTGGCGCCAACCGGGAGCAGGGCCGCATCCCGGCCCCGCTCCGCGAGGCGGCCGATTTCCTCCCAGGTCCGGCGGGCCCAGGAGCCCGGGGGCGTTGCGTTGGCGTGTCGTCGCGGCATGGGATAGCGGTCAATCGCCCGCGAACGGGAGCCGTTTGAAGCGGTCGCGCTGGCGGGCCGCCATCCACCGGTTGATCTCGTCAAGATCCCCGGCGGGTTCCCCGCTGAAGGGACGGCGCTGGAGATACCCGTCGGGCCCGAACTCGGGCGTCATGGTCGTCGCCTCGCGGCCGGCATGCTCGAGCCAGATGGCATCCCACCAGCCCTCGTGGGCGCCGAGGGCCGCCCGATATTCGGGCGCCGCGGGATGCGGCACCTGCGGACCCTGGTCGTAGCCGACCCGCGCGTGGACATGCTGGCAGCGCGCGGCGCACAGGGCGAGGATCTCCGGCTCATCGTCGAGCACCAGGCGCTCGCAGACGCAGCACCAGTGCGAAAAATCGCAGGTGAGGCGGAGCCCCGGGATCTGCGCGAGCAATTCCCGGGTCGCCCAGGGGTTGAAGGTGGGCCGGCTGCGGTGCGTCTCGAAGCTCGCGACGACTCCGCAGCGGTCCGCGCATTCGAGGGCGCGTCCGAAGAATTCGACGCTGCGAGCCAGCGGCCACCCGTCGCACCCCGCGAGCACGGTCAGAAAAAGGGGACGGCACTCCAGCGAATTTTCGACCTGCCTCCGGAAGTCGTCCAGATGGCGCTCGGGGGAGACGTCCGTGGGGACATACCCGCCGCCGGTGACGACTTCGGCGATGAATGGGACGCCGGCGGCGGAAAGAGCCGCGGCAAACGAGCGGCGCTCCGCCGGGCCGGACGGCACCGGACCCTCGATACCGTCGAAGGCGGCCGAACGGCAATCGGCTAGCGCGGCCTTGAGATTGAAGCCGTTCGACCAAAGGGATCGGAAGAGGAGAAGCTTCATGATCGGGCGGGCGGCGTCAGCGCGACCCGGAAACCCACGTTGTCCCTCCGATGGCAGCGGGGAAGCGAGTCGCGCCAGGCGCTGCGCAGCAGCCGCGGAAGATAGTCCCAGGCGCCGCCACGGATGACCCGCCGGCGGGGATCGCCGCCATCCAGCCAGGCGGAGCCGTCGGCCGGGGCCCCTTCGTACCCGGAATGCCAGGCATCGGCGACCCATTCGCAGACATTGCCGTGAAGGTCGTGAAGCCCGAATGCGTTCGGGGGGTAGCTGGCGACCGGGCTTCGCGCACCGGGGCCGATCCGCTCCCCCTCCTCCGAGTACATGAAATTGGCCTCGCCCGTGCCGATCTGGCCGCCGGTTGAAAAGGGTCCGTGCCCGCCCGCCCGGCACGCAAATTCCCACTCCGCCTCCGAGGGCAGCCGGAACGGCTCTCCCGTCACGGAGGCGAGGCGTGCGCAGTAGGCATCCGCCTCGTCCCAACTCACGTTCACGACAGGCCACCGTGGATCTTCCCCGGGCGCATGCCGGGGAACGAACGCTCGGTACTCCCCGACGGTGACGGGGCGGGCCCCGAGCGAGAAGGCACGGGCGATCCTTACGCGGTGCGCGGGCCGCTCCGTGTCCGTGGCAAACTTGTCGTCCGCCGTCTCGCCCATTTCGAATTCGCCGCCGGCAAGCCGCACGACGACGGGCGCCTCAAGGGTCTCAGGGATCATCCACCCACCTCCCCTCTTGGACATTTGCCGGCGGCAGCAGCGCGTACTCGGTCCAGCCGGCCGTAAGCCCGCCGTCGACCGCGATGTTCTGGCCCGTGATGTAGCCGGCATCGTCGGACGCCAGAAAGTGGTAAAGGGCCGCGACCTCGCCGGGCTCGCCGAGCCGGCCGAAGGGAGCCCGCTGCTCGATGAACGCGATTTCGGGATTGTGGGGAATATCGGTGACCGCCGGGGTGCGGATCGTGCCGGGACTCACGGCGTTCACCGTGATCCGGCGCGGCGCGAGCTCCACCGCCCCCAGCCGGGTGAGGTGAATCACGGCAGCCTTCGAGGTCGCGTAGGCTGCCCCGCCGGGAATACCGATCATGCCGACGAAAGAGGCTGTGTTGATCACGCGCCCGCCGTCCGCGAGAACGCGGCCCGCGTGCTTCAGCCCGTAGGCCACGCTGGCCACGTTCACCGACAGCGTCCGCTCAAGCAGCGATTCGGTGAGATCGGCAAATCCCACCCCCAGCGGCTGGATCCCGGCATTGTTGACCAGGATGTCGACCCTCCCAAACCGCTGGCGCGCGGCGTCGAGCATCGCTCCGACCTCGGCTTCGCGCGCGACGTCGACCGGGAAAAACTCAATGCCCGCGGCCGGGGGCCTGCGGTCCCCGACGAGAACGCGCGCGCCCGCCTCCAGGAAGCGGCGGACAATGGCGTGGCCGATGCCCGAGGATCCCCCGGTGACGACGGCACATTTTCCGGAGAGCGAAAACACGGCGCACGGGTGGCTCAGGGGCGCTGGCCCGGCGCGGCCGGACGGTCGTCGGTCGGCCATGTGCCGCGGAGCCGCGCGGCGAGGAAGCGGTGGAAGAGCCAGATCGGCATCTCCAGGTGGCTCAGGCGGCCCTCCTGCCATCCGCTCGCATGCAGGCCGCGCTGGACGGCGGTGCAGACCTGCATGTCCTCGAGGTGGAAGGCGGTCAGCTGCGAGGCGATCCCGTCACGGAGGGCCGGAAAGTTTTCGCGCGCGGCGACCTCGGGGGCGACAAGCGCGGTCGTCAGAAGCCGCATCCTGTCCGGTCCGAGCGGCTGGAGGCGGTACCAGATGACGCGGTCCGGGGCTGTCGCGAGAAGGAACGTCGGATGAATCAGGAAGAGCCCCCATTCCGACTTCTGGCGCGCGTCGAGGCCCGGAAACGGCGGCGGGGCTGCGGAGAAGTCGCCCCGGGCCTCGAAGGCGCGGTACTCCTCCCGCACCGCCTCTTTGTAGGGGAGATGCGCGCGGACATACCGCCGCCGCTCGCCCTCGGTCCACGTATCCCGGGCCGGCATCATCGGCTGCAGCGTCTTGTGATGGATGCCGAGGTGATGGTAGCTCTCCATGAAATTCTCGGCCAGGACCTTCCAGTTGAAGGGGCAGTCCCACTCGCGCGCGACCACGAGCCGGGCCTGGTCCAGCCTGAATGCGCGAAGGTCCTCCTCCATATCGCCCAGGCCCTCGGCGAACGGAGGCGCCCCGCCGTCGAGGTTCACGAAGACGAAGCCCTGCCAGACCTCGGTGCGAAACGGCTTCAATGCGAAGTCGTCGCGGGCAAAACCCTCGGCCTGGTGCATCTCCGGACAGGCCTTCAGGCGCCCGTCCAGCTCGTATGTCCAGGCATGGTAGGGGCAGAGGAATATCCGCGTGTGCCCGCAGGCGGGCTCCCCGGGCTTCGCCTCGGCCGGGCCGTGGCCGCCGTAGCCGAAACCCGCGGGCATGATGTCCATCGCCCGGTGCGGGCACACCCGCGAGAGGACCCTGACCGCCCCGTCCTTGTCGCGGACGACGATGAGCGGTTCGCCGAGGAGATCGAGATTGAGAAAGTCGCCGGGCAGCGGAATCTGCGAGACATGGGCGACGCATTGCCAGCCGCCGCGCAGAAGGCAGCCGACCTCCCAGTCGTGGAAGGCGGTGCTCGTGTAGGCGGCAGCGGGAATCGTGCGCGCCCGGGCCAGCGGCAAATCGGCGGCGGCGGCCAGGCCCCGGACCGTCTCATCGAAGGAGGCGGGGGGCGGACCCGGAAGCGGCGTCGGCTCGCTGGAGTCGGCGAGCGGGGAAAAGGGCGAAGCCGGGCCGGAGGACGCGGAGATCATCTTTGCAGGGATTGAACGGCGTCGAAATCGGTCTCCCTTCGGGCCTCCGGATGGGCGCGGACGTAGTCGGCCAGCTCGCCGCCGCGGGCAAACCAAACGCCCCCCTTTGACTGCATGGCCCCGATCAGCTCCTCGAGGAGCCGGACGCGCGACGGGCGGCCGCAGAGCCAGGGGTGCAGCGTGAGGACAAAGCAGCACCCGAAATCGTGCATGGCCTCGAACTCGCGCCACCACAGGTCGAAAACCTTCGAGCAGTTTTCCGGGACGAAGCCCCACGGCGGATCCGCGTTGAACGCAAACTGCTCCCAGTCCTCGAGCAGCCACTGCCCGGGAATCTCGACGACCCCGCTGGGATGCATGTAGGGCACGTCGTCGCCCATCTCGCTGGCGGAGTAGCTCAGGCCGTGGCGCGCGAGCACATCGGCCGTCCAGACGTTTGTCTCGAACCAGGGCGCCCTGAACCCGCGGGGCCGGACGCCCGTCCGCCGCTCGAGGATCGCCAGGCACCGGAGCAGGATCGCCTCCTCCTCGTCCTCGGTCAGGTAGGCGAGCTTCTCGTGCAGGTACCCGTGCAGCCCGATCTCATGCCCCCGGCCCGCGATCGCATCCACCATCCGAGGATGGTGGTCCGCGATATGGCCCGGGACAAAGAACGTGGCGGGCACGCCCAGGTGTTCGAGGAGGCCGAGCAGCCGAGGCACCCCCACCCGCGGCCCATACTCGCATTGCGACATGAGCGTGCGCCGCCTGGCGAGCCGCGGGTCCTCGCTCAGGGCGGTCGTCTCGCCATCGACGTCGAAGCAGATCATCGCGGCGCACCGTTTGCCATCGGGCCAGGCGAACCGCGGCGGAGGCAAAAACGGGGCTGAAGGGGCGGGTGGCGGCATGGGTCGAATCATCACTCGACCTCATCGCCCGCCTCCGTGAGTTTGATCAGGGGCAGCTTCTCGTCCTCGGCCTCCGCCGGCGCGTGGATCAGCGTCTCAAGCCGGTGCTTGAGCGCGAGGAATTCCGGCGAGAAAAGCTGCTCGGCCGAACGCGGGCGGGAGATGGGATTCTCGATCACCTCGAGCACGCGGCCGGGATTGACGCCCATGACTACGATCCGGTCGGCGAGGAGGCACGCCTCCTCGAGATCGTGGGTGATGAAGAGGATGGTCACCTCCACCTTCTTCCAGATCTGCATCAGGTAATTCTGCATCTTGCACCGCGTGAGCGCATCGAGCGCCCCGAAGGGCTCGTCCATGAGGAGGATCCGCGGTTCGTTCGCGAGGGCGCGGGCGATCGCCACGCGCTGCTTCATGCCGCCCGACAGCTCGTGGGGATAAGATCCCTCAAACTTGCCGAGGCCCACCATGTCGAGCCACTGGCGCGCCTCGACGTCGGCGATCGACGCATCCTTGCCGCGCATCTCGAGGCCGAACATCACGTTCTTCCTGACCGTCCTCCAAGGGAAGAGCGTGTAGCCCTGGAAGACCATGCCGCGGTCCGGGCCCGGCCCGGAGACCGGGTGCCCATCGATGAGGATTTCCCCGCCGGAAGAGTCCTCGAGCCCCGCGACGATCCTGATGAAAGTCGACTTGCCGCAACCCGACGGGCCGATGATGCAGATGAATTCCCGCCGATGGACGTCGAGGGACATCTTTTCGAATGCGATGTGGGTGCCGTCCTTCGTCCCGAAGGTCTTGTAGAGATCGCGAACGCTCAGGACCACGGGCCGCTCGCGGACCTTTTTGAACCGGGCGGCCACCTCGGGGCTCTGTTCCCGGTAGTCTGGCAGATTCAGGTGGGCGACGGGCATGGGAGTCAGGCCTCGGAACGGATGGGGTTCGGAGCGCCGTCGGTCAGTGCCGCCGGCTCAATGGCCTCCTTGGTCTCCTTGGCATCCACCAGGAGATCCTGGACCAGAAGGGAAGCGGCCTTGGGCCGCTTCTGAGACGAGGACCGGCGCCGCTTCCAGGGGAAGAGGATCGTGGCGAGCCACGCGAGGGTCATGTCGGTTGCCAGGCCGATGACTCCGATCATCCCGATCGCCGCGTACACGTTGTCGAACTGCCGGTAGCGCGCCTGGAGCGTGATGAAGAAGGTTATGCCCGACATGGTGCCGACCACCTCAGCGACGATCAGATAGGTCCACGCCCACCCGAGCAGGATTCGCATGTCGGTGTAGATCTCGGCGATCGAGGCGGGAATCACGACGCCCGTCATGAGCCGCCAGCCGCGGGCGCCCAGGGTTTCGGCGGCCTCGATAAGCGCCGGGTCGACCTTGCGAACCGTGTTCGCGATGACGAGCACCTGCTGGAAGAATGTCCCGATGACGATGATCGCGACCTTTGGAGCGTCATCGATCCCGAGTATGGCCACGCACAGCGCCCCGAACGCCGGAGCGGGGAGGTACCGGAAAAATTCGATGAATGGCTCCTGAAGCTTCGCGAATACCCGGTAGGTCCCGCACAGGATCCCGAGCGGGAGGCCGAATAGGGACGAGATGACGAATCCCCAGAAGATGGTATCTATGCTCCGGCCGAGGCTTTCGTGAAGCCAGGGCTCGCTTGGCAGCCTGGGCGGAGTCGTGAAGGCCGTGACAAAGGCGATCGCCACCTTGTGAGGCGGCGGCAGGTACATCGGGTTGACCCTGTGGCCCTCGGGGACCTTCAGCCCCTTCTTGACCGCCGTCGCGGCCTCCTGGGCGAAGACGGCGCGATCCACATCCATCCCCGGAAGGAAGTAGTCCACGGAGCCCGGGTCGGTCACGCGCACCATGGGATGCCAGATCCACGGCACGTAGCTTATGACGGCCCACAGGGCCACCGGCAGCGCAAACGAGAGAACGATGAGCACGAACCGCCGCCGGGGCGGCAGTTCGTGCCTCAGGCCAAGCCTATCGCGCAAGCCCATATCATGAGTTCACTCGCAGGAACCGGGCCAGCGACACGCCCTTACTGAAGGGCAAGAACGATGTCGGGGTAGATGTAGTCTTCGGCCTTCTGGCTGTTCTTGTAGGCGCCGATGTCGAGCAGCACCTTGTCGCTCTTGACCATCGAGTCGTGGATGTTGGTGGCTGAACCCGCGTCGCCTTTGTAGTTGGCCTTGGCCTCGGCCAGAGTCTCGAAATGCGTGCCGGGGACATACTTGCCATATACGACGGGATCGGCACCGACCTTGGCGGCCATGATCTTGATCGCATCGTCGCGGGTGGCGGGATCCATGAGGTAGGCGACGCACTTGTAATAGATTGCGGCGATCTTCGCCCAGTCATCGGGATGCGCGGCAAGACTGGCCGGATTCACCGCGAGGACATCGTAGATCAGCCCCTTGGCCTGCGCGCTCGTGAAAAGCTTCTTGGATCCAGGCACCTGGGTCAGGGCCTGATAGGAAATCGGATACCAGGCGCCGATGGCCGCAACCGACCCCGACGCAAGGGTCTGGGGCGTGTTGTTTGTCGAGGTGCCGACGAGGGTCACATCGTTCGCGGTCATGCCGTTCTGTTCGAGACCTTCGATCAGAAGCATGTGCTCCACCAGCGTCAGCTCGATGCCGACCTTCTGGCCCTTCAGGTCCTTGATCGAAGTGATGCCGGGCTTTCCGACGATCATGTCGCTCCCCTCGCTGTAGTCGATGAGGGCTATGAACTTGGCCTTCGCTCCGGCAGCGCCCGCGCCCATGGCATCCGAGGCGACGACGCAGTTGGCGTCGATCTTGCCGGCCGAGAAGGCGTCGATCGACGGGCCGTAGTCGAACCAGACCAGCTGGGCGTCCACGCCCGCGTCCTTGAACCATCCCTTCTGGTTGGCCACCTCGAAGACCGTGTAGCCCGGCCAGTCGCTGTAGCCGATCTTGAGGGTTGCGGCGGACAAGGACGGCTGGACGGCGGCCAGCCCTGAGACAAAGAGAGCCAGACAGGCGATTCGGGGAACGCACTTCATGGGAATAGTGTTACGATTGTTAATGAGAGTATTATTCACCCTCCGGAAAGCACGTCGTGTGCCACGGACCGGCGCAAACGGACCGGCCGGCAAGAATTAACGCGTCACATCCTGCTCTTCGGCGGGAGGAGCAGCCAGCCGGCCTGGTTGTCATAGACAGCCGTTGAGCCGCCCTTTTCACGGGCAAGCTCTTCGGCTTCCGTCCGGTCCTCCCGACGCATCAGCCCGGTGATCGTGACTTGCCTGGCCGCTGCCGGATCAAGCAAAGGGCTCCGCTCGGACACGGGCGGGATCTCCTTGGCGGGAACGACATACGGCGAGCCTATATTCGGCGGAACTTCAAGGTTGGCCGCGGGAATGTAACCCTCGCCCTGTTCGATCGCGTCGATGTTCCAGCCGCCTGGATCGACGATCTGGTACATGACCTGCGGACCAAGAAGCCTGCCCTCGGCGTCCTGATGCGCGCGCAGGTAGACCATGCCGATCTTCGGGCTGCGGTAGACCGGCTCAGGCGCGGCCGGCAGGGCCCGCACTGCCGGCGGCGCGGGGACCGGGGCCTGAGCTGGGCTTGCGGTCGCCGGCGGCATTGTCGGCCGGCCCGGCAGAGCAGACCGGCAGCCAAACTCAAAAAGACCGCACAGGAGCGCGGCGAGCGCCATTGACCGCTTTCTTGCCGGGCTCATCGGTGAGTCGGCGCTCAGCGCGGCTGTCCCCTCCCAAGAGACGTTCTCCCGCCTCCAAGATCCAGATCTGAATCGAGTTGAAGGCAACATGCGGTGCCCGCGGGAACGAGGTAGTAGCTGGCATAGCGGCCTTCCAATTCCCTGAGGCGCGCCCCAGTGAAATCCTGGATCGCCTGCGCCGATCCCTGGTAAAGCGCGGCTCTTGGATCGTCCTCCGAGCGGGCCTGGACGCTCACTCCTCCGAGCCCAAGCGATACCTGCGGGCGGGCCCGGGCTTCGAGAACGCCCAGGGATCCCGTCAGGACTTCGGATGCGTAGGGAGCAAGCTGAACCCAGGTGGGAGGCGGGTAGTAGAGCGCGGCTATCCCGGGCCGGAGGTTGCCGCCCCCACCGTCCGCCTCGACGGCCGATGCGGTGACCGGCAGCTCTCTCCCGTCCGGGTATAGCATGACGTCGACTGCAAGGTTGAGGCGGTCGCGCATCGGCTGCCCGGAGAGTTTTCCCAGAAACCGCGTGCCGAAGGGTATCCGGAGGCGGTGGTTGAAGACCAGGTTGCGCGCAGCCGCAAATTGGAGCACGGCAGCCGGATTTGAGGTATCCACTGTCGTCAACAGATACGCGTATATCAAAGTTCCACGTGGGACGGCGCGGGACGAAGGATCCGCGGCGTCGATCGTCCTCGTCGGACCGGAAAGGGCCTCGCCACCCGCAGGGTCCCGATAACCGAAAAGTCGCTGCTCGCCCCGCGCGGGTTCCGTCAGGAATGCGGGCGGAAGCTCCGCATATTCCGGGCCCGAGCCGCGCAGCCGGCCGGCAGCGGTCTCATCGAGGGGACTCATCGCATCCCCGTCCGGAGGCACCTTCGCGGCGGCGGGCGGAGTCTGCTCCAGGGCGGCGGCAATGGCGTCGAACCCGACGGGACCGGACGCTGGCACCTGGGATCGTGTGGCGCCCGGAGCCGGATCCTCGAGGCGGAAGCTTCGCGTCTCGGGCGAGGGAGGCGGATTCTTCACCTCTATTCTCGACATCGTCTCGGCGGGCTGGGTGATCGCCGCAACATGCGAAGGCTTTGCCGGCCCCATCCGGACATGCGCCCTCTCGCTGCCGACCACGCGCCGATGAAGGACGACGACCGCGGATATGGCCGCAAGGCCGCACACAAGGTAGACGGCATAGCCCGCGGCAAGGCGGCCGTCCTTCCTTTCACGCAGGAACCAGCTCATGGGAGCGACCACCCCATTCTATTGATCGCATCGGCGTCCGGGGGCAGCGCCAGGCGCCACTCGTTGTGCCGGCTCAGCCGGTAGCCTTGAATGCCGAGGTAGACGGTCTCCAATTGTCCCGGAAAAATCACCGATCCAACTCCCACCTTGTAGCGCGCAATGATTGGAATCCTCCTTCCGCCGATAAAGAGGCCATATTGGGTCGGATCGAGATAGAGAGCCGAATCGGTCCGGTTTACCCACTCGACGCGCAGCACGAGCAAATCCCTGTCTATAAACTGCGCCTCGTCCGCCAGCATCACTAGGCACCCGTTCCATTGGTACGCCGCATCGAGCTCGTCGATCCGGAGCATCGGATGCGCGGAGCGAAAGATCGGGTCGGCCTTTGCTCGCTCGATTATTTTCACCGCACCGATCAAGTCGACGTCGGCGGGCTTTACGGGAGGCGCCTGCGCCAATCCAGACTCGTCATCCGATGTCGCATCGCCGGCCAGGAAAAAACTTCGCAGAAACTGAGCCCGCACGTCCGTCACCACCTTCACCAACAGGACATAGACGTTCGGGCCGATTCGGAGATTCAGATTGGTTTCGGCTCCGCCGGAATGCGCGGCCGGGGTGATTTCCAGCTGGTTTAGCGCCTTGTCGTACTGGCAAGTCACGACGGGCGATGCCAGCGAGATGGACGCGACCTTTTGCTCGGTTCGCAGAAGCACCGTCGTTGCGCGGCCGGGAGCCACGTAAATCTCGGCAGGAAGGCCGGGGCGAAGCTCTCCGGAGGACAGAACGCCCGCCGCAGCCCCGTCGGCGGCATCCCCGGCGAGCTGCAGCGCGAGAAAAGCGGCCGTCACAAGAAGACGACGCGCTCCCGTGATCAAGGTGCCGTCCATGGCTTCGGTGGAAGTCCCAGGGCTTTGTGAACCGCTCGCTCGCGCTCCGCCCGGTAAAAATCGTCTCGGCTGAGCGCGTCCGCCTGCACGAGGCGCCAGCCCGTGACATTCAGGGTTGTCGGAGCGCGCATCGCGAACGTGCAATCCAGATATATGGGGCTCGTCTGCGCGGCGGCCACGGACCGCGACGAGAGAAGCCCCCGACAATAGAGCCGCAGGCGGCCCGGGCGGCTTTCAACAATTTTTGACTCCTGAAGGGCAAGGCTTTGGACGTAGCCCGCGGGATACTTGCTGCCGGCATCGCGATAAGCCCTGTCAACGGCCGCCACCGCCTCCTGCCCGCAAAAGTCCCCGATTTCCGGGGGAAGGCCCCTTTCCGTGCGGCTAAAAAGAACTTCGATGGTGTCGCAGAGCTGCTGGCTGAAATCGGAGTCGCCGACGTCCGCAATTGCTTCGGGATGGCCGCTGAAGATCAGGCCGTGGGCTATTCCGACAAAGACGGGAGGGGTCTGTGCGGCATCCCGAAGGCGCCACATGCCGGCGATCAGCGCAGCAAGAATGCAGACGCCCGCGGCCAGAAGCAGGCGAAACCCATGGAACAGGCCATCTTCATCGATGAAGAACTCCGGGCTCTGCGAGGTCCTGGACCAGCGAGGATTCGCAATGGCCTCTTCTGCGGATGCGTGATCGGCTTTTGCGGACATGGGGCGTGGTTCAGCGATCAAGCCACTGCCTGTCGTCGTGCGACTTGTCCCAGCCGGGAGCAGCGGCTCCCGCGCGATCCTCAAAGCGCAGAAGATAAAAGGGCCACGGGTTGAGGCGGCTTACGGGGTTGACCTCCAACAGGACCTGGGCCCGCCAGGGGAAGAATTCCGCCTCGGCATGGTGAACGGTTACCGTGACGTATCCCCGAACGAATGCGGCGGCGCGCCGGCTGCGGGTATCCGACATCACGTCGCTCACCCCGGTGATGGTAAGGCTCTGCGTGATCCGATTGGCCAGCACCGCGGGTTCGGCCTCGGCGAGGCGATGCTCCGCGGCGGCATAAATTGCCGGCGCCACCATCCCCTGGGCCAGGGGAAGCAGGCGGCGTTCCCCGTCGTCCGTGGCATAGAGAAGCGGAAGGCACCCATGGAGAAAGAAGACCATCTGGTCGTAGGAGATCTCCGGGGCGCCATAGAAGGCAGCCGCCGCTTCCTTCAGGGAAGGCGGTGCCCGAACCACCACAGCCGGCTTGTGCGCCAGATGCCACGAAAGGCTCCAGACCAATCCGCACACTGCAAGGAGGACGCCGAGCATGGCGACCATCAGACGCTGTTCGTGGATGACCCACGCGAAATGCCAGTAGTGCCGCCTGACCTCCGGCGGCAGGGAAATTTCGGCGGGAATGCTTTCCATACGGGTGGATAATAACAACTGCCGCACGAGCCGTCCGGGTCACAGCCCGCTGACGTCATAGCCCGGCACCTCGGAGCAGGCGACTTCGCCCCGGGCGGCGAGCCGCAGCCCCTCCCGAACCAGCGGCGAGCCGCCGAGGGCGAGCCATCGTGCCCGCATTGCCTGCTCGTCAAAAGTTTCGCGGCCTGAACGGCCTATCCAGCCGGCGAGTTCGCCGCAGGGGGGCATGTGCAACAGTTCGAACACGGGCACCCGCCCGCGCTCGCCCCGCATGCCGCAAAGACTGCATTCGCCGTGAGTCCAGAGCATTTCCGGCTCCGGGAGGCCATGCCGCTCAAAAAAACGGGCTTGCGCCGGCGTCGGCCCGGCGGGCCGGCGGCAACGCGGACAGAGCTTCCGGATGAGGCGCTGGCCGATCACGAGCAGGAGCGATGCGGCTATTTGCCGACCCGTGAGCCCGAGATCAAACAGCCGGGATACCGTGCCAATCGCGTCCCGCGCATGGAGCGTGGACAGGATGAGGTGTCCGGTGTCCACGGCTTCGGCACAGGTAAGGGCCACCTCGGAGTCGCGAATCTCCCCCATGAGAATGACATTGGGCGCCTGGCGAAGGAGGCTCTTGAGCCCGTCGCCGAAACTCCGCCCCGTGCCTGCCCCGACCGGGATCTGCGTGATCCAAGGGACGACGAACTCGACCGGATCCTCGAGCGTCCGGATATTGGCGCGGGAGCGATCCAGGCGGCCCAGGCATGCGTAGAGCGTTGTCGTCTTCCCGTGGCCCGTCGGGCCTGTCGCGAGGATCAGTCCCTGACCCGACGACAGGCAGGATTCGACGACGCTCTGCTGGGCGGAATCGGCGAACGGGAGGTGCCGCATCCGGCTGAGCTGGAGCGCTCGGTCCTGGACGCGCGCAACCAGGCTCTCCCCATGCACGGTCGCCGTGATCTCGATCCGCAGGTCGGCCCGGCGCCCCCCGCCGACAGGCACGCTCGCCGCGCCCGATCGCGATGCGCTCGCGGTTTGCGTGGAGATGCCCGCAAGTTGCTTGAATGCCTTCAGGATGCCGGAAGCCTCCCCCTTCTCGATGGGCGGCAGCATTTCCTTCACGCCGTCGATCTTCAGCGCCACATCGAGCCATTCTTCCTGCTCGTCCAGCAGGAGGTCTGACGCCCGGGAGTCGTGCGCGAACCGCACAAGTTCGATGGCGACTTCACGGTGCCCGCGCCGGTGGCATTCCCAGGATTCCGGACACGGCGGCGCAGCCTCCTCGGCCAGCACGGCGTCGGAACGGTCCTCCCCCAATGCCTCAAGGTTCGAAATCGCCTGGGAAAAATCGCCTTCGCTCACCTCGAACGAGCGCACCTCCTGGTGTGTCAGCCTTCGAATGGCCGCCAGGGAAGCTTCGCTTGCGGGCGCCGTCATGGCGACATCCAGGAGGACACCATGCCGGAATGTGGGCAGGAACGCATGCCGCAGGCATGCTTCCCTCAATTGCACGTAGGCGACGACATCGACGTCGCCGGCGGAAAAGGGGATGCAGGACATCCGCAGGACTGTAGCAAGCGGGCCGGCCGCGGCCTTTCCCAAGGCGCCGTGGCGGGACTTGCCTTAATAGTGGCCATGGCCTCAAACCCTCCCCGCCTCCGCAGCACACGCCTTGAAAACCTCAGCCTGGGTCCGCAGGGCGCAATCTTCGACCTGGACGGCCGCACGGTCCGGCTTGATGCCCAAGGGTACGCTTCTCCCGTGGCGTCCATGGATGGGCTCTATCGCCATGCGCTCAGCGATTACTATGCGCGTTCTGCCGAGATCAGCCGTCAGCAGGCTGCCGGACGGCCGTCGCCAATCGGCCGCCTGCTGTCTTGGATAGGCCGGATATTCGACCGATCCATGCAGGGCGCACGTGTTGCTCCCGCGCCGCCCGAATCCCCGATATGGTCCAACCCCAGGGAGCGCGGATCCGGGAGCGCCCACGAGTCAGGGTCGCCGCGGGAGGATTCCCGTCCACCACCGGTCATCCAAAAAGAGCGGGCCAGCCGAACTCGAAATATCCCTGAGCAACCGCTGACCGTTCCCGCGGCCGGGATCGCATCCGCAGCAATGGCCGCCGCCCAACGAGCCGATGGAGCTGCGCGCAATCCGAGCCCACCGGTCCTTCACGTGATTTTTGCGGACCGCGATGGCGTCCATGTGATTTGGCAGCTGCCCATCGGAAAGAGCGCGTCAGGACCGAAAGACAGGGACCCGAGCGACCCGAAAAGAGCGCCGCCCAGGCTCGAGCTGACCTACGGTCTTGATTCCGCAATGGCTGCACGCCTTCAGGACTGCTACGGACAGCTTGCGCAGCTCGGCTATAAGATCGCGGGTCTCGAAGCCGTCCAGAAAGCGCCGGAAGCGCCTGTGGGCGACAAGGAATCGCGACGGCCGACCCCGGAGTCTGTTCCCGCCGCCCCCAAGGTGGCGCCATCCGCCCACCTCAATGCGGTGGAAACGGAAAAGTCCCCCGAAACGCAACCGGCAGGCAAGGAACCGCGCGCTCGAAAATCGCGGCCGGATCAGGCCTCGGTTCGCCCCAATCAGGCCGCACCGAGCCCTGAACAAGGAGACCAAAGGCCGAGCCTCCTGCCAGGAATCTAACCCCGGCAAACGCTGCAGCGGACTTCGATGCCAGCTTGGGCTGGAAACCGTCCTGACATGCGTTCAGCGTGGCAGGTGACCCGGCCACTCCAAACCCGCCCAACCCATGCTTCCGCTCGCCCTCGTCCATGCCGAGGCCATCAAAATCATCCAGGGCTGCTGGCTGGCCTTCTATGTCGTCTGGTTGACTTCGGCGTTCAGTGCGAAGCGCACAAAGGAGCGCTGGAGCAGTGGAACGGGTTTGGCGTACCTCGGCGCAAATGTGCTGACATTCTATCTCCTGCTGGGCTCGCGACACCTCGGAGACGATCTCCTGATTCACCACGGCCACGAGACATCGCTTGTCGCGGCCATCCTCTGCGTGGCCGGAGTGGCAATCGCAATCTGGGCCCGGTTCTCCCTCGGCCGGAACTGGAGCGGATCGATCACCTACAAGGAAGATCATGAACTCGTCGAGAAAGGACCCTACCGCTGGGTCCGCCATCCCATCTATACGGGCATGCTCCTGATGGTGATCGGGACCGCCATAGCCAAGGGCACGCCAGACGCCTTGGCCGCCATCGTCCTGTTTTTTGCGATTCATGTCTGGAAGTTCCGCCAGGAGGAGGCGCTCATGACCCGGCATTTCCCCGACGCCTATCCTGCGTACTTGAAGCGAACGAAGGCGCTGCTGCCCGGTATATTTTAACCCGTCCGTCACTGTTCGGAAGCGCCCGGGCTTGCGGTTGGCACGCAAGAGGATCAAGGCAAATGCCGTGTCCGATCGCCAGCCCCCGATGCCCGATCCCTCTCCCAAGGCCGTCCGCCGCAATTTCTGGCAACGGAGGCTCCTCGATCCCCTGATCCAGCAGCTCACGCAGGGCGTGAGCCCGGAAAAGATAGCGTTCACGATAGCGCTCGGCAGCGCACTGGGCCTTTTCCCGCTTCTGGGCACGGCGACCCCGCTCTGCGCCCTGGCCGGCATCCTCTTCGGGCTAAACCAGCCGATCATCCAGGGAATCAATGCCCTCTGCACGCCGATCTATTTTCCGCTCCTCGTCGCCTTTGTGCGCCTCGGAGACCTGCTGACGCGAACCGGCACCGCCAGCCTCAGGATTCCCTACATGATGTCCCTTTTCAGCAGGAACCCCGGGGAATTCTTCCGGGAATTCGGGGTCACAGCGCTCCACGCCGCCCTCGGATGGGCGGCCGTGGCTCCCTTTTGGATTCCAGCCGTCTATTTTGTCACGCGATCCCTGCTGCGCACCGCCGCGCGCACGATCGAGCAGGGCCAGAAGCTACGGGCCGCGGCCTGAGCGGGATGCCCTCCGCGCCAATTCGAGGACTTCCGCAAGGTGGTGCGTGCGGCGCCCCGTCGTCTGCTCGATCTGCTCGCGGCAGCTGAATCCGTTCGCGACGATCAGGCTTTCCTGTCCGGCGGCCCTCACGTGCGGCAGCAGCGCGCGCTCGCCGCACTGAATCGAGACATCGTAATGGTCCTTTTCGAAGCCAAACGCCCCGGCCATCCCGCAGCAGCCTCCGTCGAAGGATTCGAATTTGAGGCCCAGGCGCCGGAGCACCTTTTCCTCGGCGGTCATCCTGGCGAGCGCCTTCTGGTGGCAGTGGCCGTGGACGACAGCGTTGCGCGGAAGCTGGGGAAGAGGGGTCCCGGGCATCTCGCGCTCGATGAACTCGCTCAGGAAGAGCGCCTGGCGGCTCAGGCGCATCGCATCATCGTCGTCAGGCAGAAGATTCCTAAGCTCGTCGCGGAAGACGGCCACGCAGCTCGGCTCTAGGCCGACGAGGGGAACCCCCGCGCGGATGTGGGGCCGCAGGGCCTCGACGATTTGGAGAAGCCAGGCTTTCGCCGTGTCCAGCATTCCGTAATCGTAAAGCGGCCGGCCGCAGCAGAGGGCCGCGCGCGGCACGATGACACGCCAGCCGGCGTCTTCGAGGAATTCGGCGGCGGCGATGGCCACCTCCGGGCGATAGTGGTTGTTGAAGGTATCGGGCCAGAGGATCACAGGCCGGCCCGCCTGTTCCTTGTTCCTCCGGAGGAACCACGACTTGAACGTCTCCGGCGCAAGCCGGGGAATCGTCCGCTGGGGCGCCATCCCGAGAACTTTCTTTAGAATTGGGGAAATGACGGGGGCAGTCTGGATGAAATTGACGACGCCGGGAATGAACGAGCCCATGCGCGCCCAGCGCGCGATCAGGCCGAATGCATAGGCGTGGACCGGCCGGAGCCGCCCTTCGTAGTAGTGGGCGAGGAATTCGGCCTTGTAGGTCGCGACGTCGACGTGGACGGGGCACTCTCCCTTGCATCCCTTGCAGGCGAGGCAGAGATCCAGCGCCTCCTTCACCTCGGCGCTTCGGAAGCCGTCCTTCACCAGGTCGCCATTGAGCATCTCGAAGAGAAGCCGCGCGCGGCCGCGGGTCGAATGCCTCTCCTCGCGGGTCACCATGTAGCTCGGGCACATCGTGCCGTTCTCATGGCGGCGGCACTCCCCGACTCCGACACAGCGCAGCGCGGCGCGGCTGAAGTCGCCCTGGTCGTCGGGATAATGAAAATGAGTCTTCGGCTTCCTGGGATTGTAGTCCGCGCCGAGCCGGAGGTTTGAGGTTATGGCATTCGGCCGGACGATCTTCCCGGGATTCATCTTCCATTCGGGGTCCCAGATCGCCTTGAAGCGTTCAAAGGCTCCGACAAGTTCTGGCCCGAACATCTTCGGCAGGAGTTCGGCGCGCGCCTGGCCGTCGCCGTGCTCCCCGGACAGGGAACCGCCGAAGCGCACCACAAGATCGGCGGCCTCGTCGAGAAAGGCCCGGTAGTTGGCGATCCCCTCGCGCGTGACCAGGTCGAACTCGGCCCGGCAGTGGACGCATCCCTGCCCGTAGTGGCCGTAGAGCGCGGGCGCCGCGTACCCGAATCGCTCGAAGCAGGCTTTGAGCTCGCGGAGGTAGTCGCCGACCTTCTCGGGAGCCACGGCTGAGTCCTCCCATCCCTCCCAGGTATCCTTCTTGCCTCTGACAAAGGCCGTGGCCCCAAGCCCGCTTTCCCGCGCACGCCAGATCCTGGCCATGTCATCCGGATTCCCGTAGTACCTCATGTCCTGCTCCCCTGCGCGCGCGCGCAGGCTGGCGATCGCCCGGTCCGCCTGGATACGGCAATCTTCCGCGGTATCTCCGCCGAACTCGACGAGCAGCCAGCCGCCGCCGCGGGGCAGGAGCTCGATCGCCTCGGGGTGCATCCCGTGGGCCTGCATATTCTCAACGAGTTGCCGGTCGATGCCCTCGAGGCCGATGGGCTCGAAACGAAGGAGGGCGCAAACATCGTCGCCCGCGGCAAAGCCGTCGGGATAGCCGATCGCAAGGACGCCGCGGTGGGCCGGCCTGGTAATCAACTCGAGGGTCGCGGACAGAAACACGGCGCAGGTTCCTTCCGTGCCGGCGAGCGCCCGCGCGACATTGAACCCCTTTTCGGGGAGGAGATCGTCGAGATTGTAGCCCGAGACGCGCCTCGGAATCCTGGGATAGCGCGCCCGGATGAGGTCGGCGTACTCGTCGCGGAGCCGCCGCAGCGCTCCATAAATCTCCCCGCGACGGCCGCCCTTCGCCACAATCTCCCGAAATTCCGCGTCGTCCGTCGGCCCGACATCGAGAACGGTCCCGTCGTACGTCATCACCTCCATCCGCCGAAGGTTGTCCGACGTGCGGGGGCCGTTTCCGCGGAACGCGGCCATGACCGAATTCAGCCCGCAGGCGTTGTTGCCGATCATGCCCCCGAGCGCGCAGCGGCTGTGGGTCGCGGGGTTCGGCCCGAAGATGAGGCCGAGGGGCGCCGCGGCCTTCTGCATTTCATCGAGCACGATTCCCGGCTCGACGGTGATCGTCCGGCCCGCAGGATCCACAGCGAGGACCCGGTTGTAGTACCGGGTCATGTCCATGACGACCGCCGCGTTGGTGCACTGGCCGGCGATGCTCGTTCCGCCGCCGCGCGAAAGGATCGGCGCGCCGTGGCTTCGGCAGATCCTCAGCGCCGCGGCGATGTCATCGCGATTCCTCGGCTGCACGACGCCAATCGGCGTCTGGCGGTAATTCGAGGCGTCGGTCGAATAGACGGCCCGCGTGCCGTCATCGAAGCCCACATCCCCTTTGAGCGCCTTGGAAAGCTCCCGCTCCAGTTCGCGCCGGCCGGGAAAAGGAGCCTCAAGCCGGCCCCCGGCCGCCGGCGCCCCCCCCTCAAGCGCTCGCGCCATGAATGTGCAGCCAGCGGGCCTCAGCGGGCCTGCGGTTGCTGCGGATCGCGATCGCGAGGATCGTTGGGTTGCGAGCGGGACGAATTCGAGTGGCTTGCGGCTGGGGTCGCGGGAGCCGGCTTCGCAGGCGCGGCGGCAGGACCCGGCTGGGGGTGCGCCGGCGCGCCGCGGGCGTCGTTGCGCAACTGAGGACCCACGGCCGGCCTCGGCTGCGCATTTGGACTGGCGCTACGCGATGCCGCCGGCGGTCCGGCCTGCTGGGGCAGTCGCGGACGGGGCGCCGGGGCGGGAAAGCCGGCCGGCACCTGGCCGGGCTGATGCCCCAAAGGCGGGAATCTGTCTGGCGAGGATCCGGAGGGCCGAGGGAGAAAAACTCCCGAAGTGGTATTGGGCCGCTCCAAGGGGCGCTCGGACCTTACCGGGCGGTCGCCGCGGACCCGGTGATCCTCGGATGGACGCCAGGGATGGCCGGTCGCGCCGACAAGATCCGGGCGTTGCCAGCCCCGGTTGTCGCGTTCAAATCGTCCGTTTCCAACCCACAGGGAGCGCCGACGCCAATCAAAGCCAAAGGTCAGCCAAACGCCCGCCGGGTAGGGTTCGCCAAAGGTCATATAAGGGCCTCCGTAATAGCCGCCGACGTAGACCACCTGCGGATCGTATCGCGGCACATATATCATGTCGGGCTCGGCGGGGAGAATCTCGATGAGCCCGTCCTCCTGGACAACCTGTTGCTGGGGCGTATCGGCGAGCGCTCCGACAGCCAATGCCCGGCCGCGCAGCCTCTGGATCGAGTCCATGACGCCATCGGGCCCGGTGGAAAAAGCCTCTCCGACAGCCTGCGTCCAAATCATGTTTGCGGCCATCCATTCAACGACGGCCGGATAGTGTGCGAGCCCCTTGACGCTATCGCTCCATGGCTCGTGCCCTGCCCCGTTGGGATCGCCACCGACCTCAAGGTAATTCGCCGCCGCGACGATTTCGTCCGGCGACCCGGATGCCGGAAGCATGAGGGCGATGAGCGGATCCGGATACAGGGCGATCGGCCCGAGCAGCTGATCGAGCTGTTCCGCCGAATACGGCGCTGGTTCCTGGGGGGGTCCGTCTGGAGGAGGCGGGATCTGGGCGGAAGCGACGCGTATGCATGCTGCGGCGAGCAGCAGGCCTGCGGCAAAAAGCCCGATGGAAGGCTGGGGCCGGATATTCATCGGAGAAGGACCATTGGTAGACCCTAATGGTGGACGGCTTGTTGCATCAATCTGTAAGACAGCGTCCTTCGGTCTTCACTAACGGGTGGCCATCGGACAAACGCCGTGCATTTTATGCGCAACCCGCTTGTTTTTCCATCCGTCTAGCCCGTACACACGCTCGAGCCGGATCTTCGTAAACCCTAATCCCCAGCCACCATGCCAAGACTCATCCTCGCCTTCCTTGCCACCACGCTGCTCGGCATACCGCCATTGCTGGCTCAGCAAAAGCGCGTCAGTCCCCACGAAACCATCAGCCAGACATTCGACGGAAAGCGGGACAACCGGGTGACGATCGTCTACGGGCGCCCCTACTCCAAGGACCCGAAGACGGGGGCCACGCGAAAGATATGGGGAACGCTCGTTCCCTATGGCAAGGTCTGGCGCCTGGGATCGGACGAGGCAACCCTGCTCATAACGCAGCAGCCGGTTCTGCTGGGTGGGACGGAAATTCCCGCGGGCGCCCATACGCTGTTCATGCAGCCGGAGGCGGACGGCACCGCAAAGCTGATTGTCAGCACACAACTCGGCCAATGGGGCCTCCAGTACAACGCCGCGAACGATTTCGCCCGTGTCGACCTGACGATGAAGACCGTCGACAAGTCCGTGGATGAATTCACGATGGGCCTGGCGAAGAATCCGGCAGGGGGAGGCGTCCTTACAATGACCTGGGAAAATACCGAATTCTCGGTGCCATTCACAATCGTCAAGAAATAGCCCGTCGGGCTCCCTGTGCACCGTCCGCCTTTACCCCGGTGGTGGCATCGCATGCTCCGCCCGGCCATGCTTTGCTCGGCGGCGGTTCTCTGCAGGGCCGCGGCGCCGGCTCCCGAATCCGCGCCCGCTATCCTGCAGGACCTGCGCAGCTTCAGGGTGATGGGCAGCGTCCTCTTCATCGCCGCCCATCCCGACGATGAGAACACCCGGCTCATAGCCTACTTCGCGCGCGGCAGGAGCTACCGCACCGCCTATCTGTCGATCACGCGCGGCGACGGGGGCCAGAACCTTCTGGGCCCGGAGTTCGGCGAGGAACTCGGCGTGATCCGCACTCAGGAGCTGCTCGCCGCGCGACGCATCGACGGAGGGCGGCAGTTCTTCACCCGGGCGAGGGACTTCGGATTTTCAAAGGATTACGCCGACACGTTGAGAAAATGGGACCGGCAGCAGGTGCTGTCCGACATGGTGCGCGTTATCCGGGAATTCCGTCCGGATGTGCTGATCACCCGCTTTTCTCCCGTGCCCGGCGCAACCCATGGCCACCACACGGCATCGACCGTCCTGGCGCTCGAGGCCTTCAAGCTGGCCGGCGACCCGAAGGCCTTCCCCGAACAACTCGGGACGCTGGCGCCCTGGCAGCCGAGGCGCATACTCTGGAACAACGGGTTCGGCCCGAGCCCCTTCGGCGAATCGGTTCCCAGGCTCCGCCTGGATTCGGGCGGCTTCGATCCCCTTCTCGGCGAATCCTTCGGCGAAATCTCCGCGCAGAGCAGGTCCATGCACAAGAGCCAGGGCATGGGTGGCGTCGGCACCCGCGGAGCCGGGCCCGAAAGCTTTCAACTGCTGGGCGGGGAGCCGGCGACGAAGGACATCCTCGACGGAGTCGACGCGACCTGGGCTCGCGTGCCAGGCGGCGCCGGAATCGACGGGATGACCGCCGACATCGTCGCGCATTTCAACCCCGAGGACCCATCGGCGAGCGTGCCGGCGCTCCTGGCTTTGAAGTCGAGGCTGGCAGGTCTGCCTGCAGATCCCCTGGTCGATGAAAAACGCTCCCTGCTCGACCGGATAATCCAGGGCTGCCTCGGCCTCTACGTCGAGACAACGGTGGGGCAAACCGAGGTCGTGCCCGGCGAAGCCATGCGCCTGCGCCAAACGGCGATCGTCCGCTCAAATATACCCGTCCGCTGGCTGGCCACCCGCTATCCCAGCCTTGGGCGTTCGGCCGGAGAGCCCGTCCTCCTTGCGCCGGACAGGCCGGCGAGCCGGGAGGCGAGCGAGCCCCTGCCCGCGGACACTCCGCTCAGCCAGCCGTACTGGCTTCGCGAGCAAGGAACGCCGGGCATGTTCCGCGTGGACGATCCGTCGCTCATCGGTCGGCCGGAGAATCCCCCCATTTTCCCCGTCGAAGAGGTTTTTGAAGTCGGCGGGCAGAATCTGATCGTCCCGGACGAGCCGGTGAAGGTGGTCGCCGATCCGCTTCGCGGCGAAATCAGGCATACGCTGGCGGCCGTTCCGCCGGTCACGGTCGGGTTTGCCGACGACGTCGCCCTCGTTCCGCCCGGCGGAACGGAAACGACGATCGTCGAAATCGATTCTGCCCGGCCGGTTGCAAACGGCATTCTCCGGCTGGAGGCGCCGGCCGGCTGGACCGTTTCACCGGCCACACAGCCATTCGGTTTCAACCGCCCGGGAGAAAAGATCCGCCTCAGTTTCTCGATCACCGCGCCCAACAAGCTGGGTACCGCGGGCATTGTCGCCGCCGCGGACGTCGGCGGACGGACTTACCGCAACGGACGGAAGGACATCCGCTACGAACATATTCCGGATCAATTGCTCCAGCCGGTGGCCCGCCTGAAGGCCGACAGCATCCGTCTCGCCGTGCTGGGCAAAAAGATCGGCTACCTCCCCGGCGCCGGCGACGAGGTCGCGCAAGCAATCGCGCGGATGGGCTGTTCGGTCACCCAGCTCACGGGCGCGGACCTGACCGCGGACCGCCTGCAGGAATTCGACGCCGTCGTCATCGGCGTGCGCGCATTCAACACCCGCGCCGACCTTCCCGCGCGACTGCCCGCGCTCTTCGCCTACGTCGAAGCCGGCGGCACCGTTGTCGTCCAATACAACACGCCGAACGAGCTCAAGACCCAGACCCTGGCACCCTACGATCTCAAGCTCGCGCGCGATCTTCCGCCCCATCGCGTGACCGACGAAAACGCGCCCGTGACGTTGCTCATCCCCGACCATCCCGCCTTCACGACTCCGAACCGGATCGGCCCGGCCGATTTCGAGGGCTGGGTGCAGGAGCGGGGTCTGAACTTCCCAAGTGAATGGGACACGACCCACTTCGATGCGCTGCTGGCGTGCAGCGATGCAGGCGAGCCGCCGCTGAAGAGCGGGCTCCTCGTCGCCCGTCATGGGCGCGGTTATTTCGTCTATACCGGGCTTTCCTGGTTCCGCCAGCTGCCGGCAGGCGTTCCGGGCGCCTACCGCCTCTTCGCCAACCTGATCTCGCTCGGCAAATGACGCCCGGGCCAAAGGACGGCGAGGCAACCGGACTTCCGGGCGTGCGCACCTGGAAGGGCGTCTATTGGGTTGTCGCCGGGAGCTTCGTCCTCTGGGTCGGGCTGCTGGTGGCCCTGGAAATGTTCTTCCCGTGAACGCGTTCGACTATGTCGTCCTCCTGGGGACGCTTTTCGGCATCGCCGCCTATGGCACGTGGCGGACCGTCGGGCGTAGCGATCTCAGGACCTATCTCCACGGGAGCGGCGACACGCCCTGGATCGTGATCGGCCTCTCCGTCATGGCCACGCAGGCCAGCGCCATCACCTTCCTCTCGACGCCCGGCCAGGGCTACGAGGACGGGCTTGGCTTCGTGCAAAACTACTTCGGCGCCCCCTTCGCCCTGATAGCGATCGCAGCCGTTTTCCTTCCCATATACCGCCGCCTCAAGGTCTACACCGCGTACGAGTACCTGGGCCAGCGCTTCGATTCGAAGACGCGCCTCCTCGGCGCGGCCCTTTTCCTCCTTCAGCGCGGACTGGGCGCCGGGATCACCATCTACGCTCCGGCCATCGTCCTGTCGACGGTCATGGGCTGGCGGCTCGACCTGACGATCGTCTGCAGCGGGCTGCTCGTCGTCATCTACACGGTCGCGGGGGGCAGCAAGGCCGTGAACCTCACCCAAAAATACCAGATCGGCGTCATCTTCGCCGGCATGGCGGCCGCGTTTGTCGTTCTGCTATGCCGGCTTCCGGCCGGCCTTACGTTTTCAGACGCCCTCGCGGTGGCGGGCCAATTTCATAGGCTCCACGCGGTCGATTTCTCGCTCGATATGCGGCCCCGCTACACCTTCTGGTCGGGCCTCCTCGGGGGAATGTTCCTCGCCCTCTCCTATTTTGGGACAGACCAGTCCCAGGTGCAGCGCTACCTTTCCGGATCCTCGCTGCGGGAGAGCCGGCTCGGGCTCATGTTCAACGCGGTCTGCAAGATCCCGATGCAGGCGTTCATCCTGCTCCTCGGAGTCCTGATCTTCGTGTTCTACCAGTTTGAGCGGCCGCCCGTATTCTTCAACCAGGCCGCCTGGCGCCATGAGTCGGATCACGGCGGGGGCGCTCGGCTGCGCGCCATCGAGGCGGATTTCGCGGCCGCCCACGCGGAGGAACGCTCCCGCCTCGAAACCTGGCTCGCGGCGCGGCACCGGGCCGACCGCGCAGCCGAGGCCGCAGCCCGCGCACCCCTCGTTGAGGCCCAGAAGCGGGCGCAAGCCGTTCGCAGCGAGGCAAAGCAGGCCCTGCTGGACGCCCGCCCTGGCGCGACCGCAAACGATTCCGACTACGTCTTCATCACCTTCATCCTCGACCACCTGCCGCATGGGATCATCGGGCTTCTCGTCGCCGTGTTTTTCGCGGCGGCGTTTTCCTCGAAGGCGGCCGAGCTCAACGCGCTCGGCTCGACGACCACGGTCGACTTCTACCGGCATCTTGTCCGGCGCGAGGCCGCGGACGCCCACTACGTCGCCGCATCCAAATGGTTCACCGCGCTGTGGGGCCTGATTGCGATCGGGTTCGCCCTCGGCGCCAACCTGGCGGAGAATCTCATCCAGGCGGTGAACATCATCGGATCGATCTTCTACGGCGTCGTGCTCGGCCTTTTTCTTTCCGCATTCTTTCTGCGGCGGGTTGGCGGCACGGCGGTCTTCTGGGCTGCGCTGGCGGCCCAGACGCTCATCTTCGCCCTGTGGATCTTCCGGTCCGCCCTCGGAATCTCCTATCTTTGGTACAATGTCATCGGATGCGCGGCCTGCATGCTTTTCAGCATGGCGATCCAGGCCGTGCTCGACGGCGCCGGCGCAAAGCCGGCCGGCGCATGAGCGCGCCGCGCATCTGCTTCGGCCAGCAGCCCTGCGGCTTTTTCCCGCGCCGGTATCTCCATGCCAAGATCGTCACCGCGCGCAGGCTCCAGGCGGAAATCGGCGGAGAAATCGTCTTCTTTTGCCACGACAGCGATCACGATCCGCGGGAGACGCAGACAACCCTGAGGCACCGCCAGACCGGCGAGCCATCCCGCTTCAATTTTTCCTTCGTCAACCGGATCCAGAGAAAATGGTCGCCGCTGTTCCTGAAGCGCGTGCCTCCCGAGTGGCGCGCCAGCACCGCCCGCCAGCTTCCCGCCTATGTCGGAACGGCCGCAAGCGGCCTGTTCAAGCAGGTCGCGGCGGCGACCGCCGCCGATTTTTGCCTGGAGATGTACCGCGGCATGGGGCTTCTCGACGGCATGACCGTCGTCCGCTCGGGCGATCCGGCCGTGCGGCGCGCCGCATGCGACATCACCGACTTTTTTGTCGACCTGCCCCACGAGGGCGAAATCGTGCGGGCGCGCTTCAGCTCCGGGAAGCTCGCCCTGCACCAGGGCGGAAATTCCTACCTGGAGCTTCCCGAGGCGTCCTTCTCGAAGGAACAGGTCAGCCCCGCGCGCGATTCCCGGCTCCTGTGGATGCAGTCCGTGGTGCGCTGCACCCACTACATCGCCGGGGCCGGCGAGCAGGCGTATTTGCGTCGCGCCGACGCCCCGGAGATTGTTTTTATCAACCGAGATCCCATTGACCGCCCCGATGAAGCCTTCACGGAACCCGAAGCGTAGGCCCCTTTCCGGCGCCGCCCCCCTGCTCGCCTTCGGCGCGCATCCCGACGACATCGAATTCGGCTGCGGCGGGATCGTCGCCCGGGAATCCCGGTCGGGCCGCGCCGTTCATTTTGTGATCTGCTCGCGGGGCGAATCCGGAACTCACGGCACTCCGGCCGGGCGGACCGCCGAGGCGGAAAAGGCGGCGGCCGCGCTCGGCGCGTCCCTGGAATTTGCGGAGCTCGACGGTGACGCCCGCCTGGAGATTCGCCCGGCCCACGCCCTCAGCGTGGCGAAGATCATCCGGCGGATCCGCCCGGGCGCCGTGCTCGCCCCAAGCCTTGTTGAAAACCAGCATCCCGACCATCCGCGGCTCGGCCGGATCGTGCGCGACGCGGCGCGACTCGCGCGTTACGGGGGCATTGCCGAGCTGCGGCCGCAGCCCGCCCACGCCATCGGGCAGCTGTTCTTCTACGCCGTCACACCCGAGGCCGAACCGCCCGGGGCAATCCCGGTGCTGATCGACATTTCGAGGCCGGAGGTCATCGCGGCCTGGACGGCTTCGATGGAGGCCCACGCATCCCAGGCGAGCGCCCGCCCCTACGTCGAACTGCAGCTCGCCCGGGCCCGCATCCTCGGCCTGCGCGCCGGGATCGAGTACGCGCAGGCGCTGTATCCCTCCGATCCCCTCGTCTTCGATTCGCTCGCAGCGCTCGGCCGCCCGGCGCGGCGCTTCTGACAGGCTGCCGCCATGGAGCGCCCCCTCCGGATCGGCATAACCTGCCACCCCTCGATCGGGGGAAGCGGCATCCTCGCCTCGGCCCTGGGCGAGGAGCTCGCGCGCCGCGGGCACGAAGTGCACTTCATAAGCTATGAGCGGCCCATCCGCCTGCCCGAAGGCGCGCCGCGCCTGCATTTCCACCCGGTCGCCGTCAACGACTACGGGGTGTTCAAGTATCCCGACTACACGCTTCCCCTCTCGGTCAAGATGGCGGAGGTGACCCGGGACCACGGCCTGGACGTCCTCCATGTCCATTATGCCGTCCCCCACGCCACTGCCGCGCTGCTGGCCCGGTCGATGCTGCCCCAAGGCAGCAGGCCCCGCATTGTAACGACGCTGCATGGAACCGATACGACGCTTCTAGGCCGCGATCCCGGCTATGGCCCGGCCATCCGTCACGCCTTGGAGCATTCCGATGCGGTGACCACCGTGTCCGCCTACTTGCGACGCGAGACCGAGCAGCTCCTGGCGATCGATCGCCCGATTGAGGTTATCCACAATTTCTTCACCGTCCGTCCGTTTCGGCGCGTCCGCGCGGAGGTTCGCCGTGAACTCGGCGTGGGAAACGAGGCGCTCGTCGTCCACGCCTCCAACCTGCGGCCGCTGAAACGCATCGATCTCCTGCTCGAGGCCATGGCGCGGGTCAGGCCGGCGGATTCCTTCAGGCTCCTGATACTCGCGGGGGGCGACTTCTCCCCGTATGCATCCGAAGTTCGGCGCCTCGGCCTCGCCGACCGGGTGATCGTCCGCCAAAATGTGGGCGAAATCGAAGACTACCTGCAGGCGGCCGACCTCGGCCTCTTTACATCCGAGATCGAGAGCTTCTGCCTGAGCCTCCTGGAGACCATGTCGCTCGGAATTCCGAGCGTGGCCACGGCCGTGGGCGGCATACCTGAGGTCATGGAGGCCGGCGTCACGGGCCTGCTGGCGCCTTTCGGCGATGCGAACGGCCTGGCGCGCGCCGTCGAGTCCCTTGTGCGCGATCCGGGACGCCGCTCGGAGCTGGGCGATGCGGCCCGGCGCCGCGCACGCGCGCTCTTTTCGGCGGACGTCATCGTGCCTCGCTACGAGGAGCTCTATTCCCGGGTTTGCAGCGCGGGGCCGCCGCCATAGACGCTCGGGAGCCAGGCAGCGCTCAGTGTTCCCTGGCGGCCGGGGCCGCAAGGGTCCATTCGCACAAATCCCGAACCTCGCTTCCGTCGCTCCGGCCGATTGCCACGAGGTGGTTCTCGCCTGGCTGCAGGCCGACGTGCTCCCAGCGGGCCACGTGAATCGGATCCGGCCGGACGCGGCCCAGCGAGCGGCCGTCGAGCAGGAGTTCGACCTCCTCGCAATTCGAGTAGACCTTAACCTCGGTCGCCGCCTCGTGGCGCGGGGTGAGCCGCTGCGAGGTCAGGTGAACCATGGGCGAGCGGGTCCAGTTGGCCTGGTAGAAAAAGAAGACGTCCTTTTTCACGAGCCGGTCCTGCGTGATCATCCCCTTGTCGTTGATCCCGGGCCTGGTCCCCTCATTGCGCCCATCGCTGGAGAAATCGAACATCGCCCAAAGAAATGTGCCCCAAAGGTGGGGATTCCCGGCGAGCTGGGACCAATCGCTCTCGTGCACGAAGGACTGCCATTCCTCCGGGTGGAATGGCCCAGCGGGCTGGGGCTGGACCAGAGCCCCCTCCTCGTGCTGAAACGGACCGCCTCCCGCCCCGTATTCGCTGAGCGCGAACTTTCGGCCCTTCTGCTCGGCAATGCGGACGGCGAGGAGCCCCGCCATCTTGCCCGGGAGATCCGGACCCGCCGGGTCGTACCAGCCCGGATAGACGTTGTAGCAGGGGTGGTCGGCGACAGAGTTGGCGGCGACACCGACATGGTTGTTCGCGGTGACGGTCGGGCGCGTCGGATCGAGCTCGTGCGCAATCGAGTTGAGATGCTCCAATTCGGGCATGGCCGCCACGCTGTCCTCGACCGCGAGTTCGTTGAACAGGCCCCAGAAGGCCGCCGAAGGATGATTGTAGCGCTGCAGGATCATCTCGCGCATCTGCAGGTCGAGATTGCGATTGAACGCGATCGTCTCGGCCGTCAGCGCATCGGGCCGGGACTTGCGGTCGGGGACAAAGTTGACAAAGGGCACCTCGTTCCAGAGCAGCATGCCCGCGCGGTCGGAGATCGAGTGAAAATAGTCGCTTTGGGGATAATGCGCGAGGCGGACGGCGGTCACGCCCATCTCCAGCATCAGCCGAAGGTCCCTGTCGTGATCCGCCGGAGTGAGCGCCCAGGCGTGATCCTGAAGATCCTGATGCCGGTTCACCCCGTGAATCGGATATGGCGCTCCGTTCAGCAGGAATCCGTCGGCAGCGACTGCGATCGTCCGCAATCCGAGCGGCTGCACCACCTCGTCGAGAAGCGCGCCCGCCTTGCCCATGCCGAAAAAGGAGCGCCCATCCAAGATCCGGACGGAAACCGAATACAGATAGGGATCCTTCTGGCCGTTCCAAAGGTGAGCCCGGCGGATTCGGACCCGCTGTATGAAATCGCAGGGGGGGTTGTCGGTCTTGACGGTCACCGGGGTCGCGAGCGAGGCGACGACCGCGCCGGCGGCATCCCTGACATCCGTGCGGATGACGATCCGGTGCGGCCGGGCTGCGCCATTCGACAGGTAGGTCCTCACCTCCACCTCCGCGTCCCCGCCCTCGAGGCCGAGGAGCGTCAGGAGCACGCCTGGGGACGCGTAGTACGTCGGGCTGATGCACAGGGAATCCGTCACAATCAGGTGGACGGGGCGGTATATCCCCCCGGCGACATCGAAGTCCCCGCCGAGCGGGGCCACGGTCTTCACCATCGAGTTGTCGGCCCGGACCCGCAGCTCGTTCGCCCCGCCGAAATTCAGATCGGCGGTCAATTCGAGACAGAAGGCCGTGAACGCCCCCCGGTGTTCCCCGAGCAAGTGCCCGTTCAGGTAGACTTGGGCGATCTGCGAGACCGCCTCGAAGAGGACAAACACCCTGCGACCCTTCCAGGAGGCCGGAATCTCAAGCGATCGCGAGTACCAGCCGACGCCGCGAAAATAATCGCTTCCCCTGTCGTCCGGCCTTTTCACGGCGCCAGGCGTCGGGCCGTCCTGCCCGTCGAATGCGTTCCAGGTGTGCGGCAGGCTGACCGCTTCCCAGGAATCGGTGCGCGCGTCAAATGGCGCGTCCTGCCTGATGAATCGCCACCCCGTCATCAGCTCCCGGGTCTCCCGTTGGGCCCGGCAGCACACGGCGAATCCGCACAGCAGCGAAAGAAGCATCAGTCTCTTCATGATCATGGGGTTGTGATTTGGGTCAGACGAAGCAGGAGCACCCCGTGCGCGGGCACGGTTGCGTGGAGCAAATTCTTCACGTCCGGAAGATCCTTCTGGCGCCACAGGTCCCGGACATGCTGCTCCCCCGTGAAGCCGATCGCCCGCAACTTGGTGAACTCGATCGTCTCCGCCTCCCCCGCCCGGTTGAAAAACCCGAGCGCCTTGGAGCCGTCCTCAAGGGGCTTCAGGTAGACGTCGACCGCTCCGACGGTGGCGACCCGGACGGCCTGGACACCCAGGGCATCCTGATCGAGCGCGAGGACCTCGTCGTTCGAAAGAAGGCTCACGGTGAAGTCGTCCAGCCGGTCCAGATCGCAGCCGATGAGAAGCGGGGCCGACAGGAGGCACCACATGCTGATGTGCGTGTATTGCTCGTCGGGCGTCAGCTTGGCCTGGTGAAGGGCCGGCCCCCAGCCGACATAGCCGACGACGAGCATGTCCGGGTCGTTCCAGTGCCCGGGTCCGCCAAAGGAAGCCCATCGATCCTCGCTGAATCCGATTTCCGAGACGCCCCACCCGGGGCCGCCCGCCCAAACATTGCGGATGTCGCCGGTCGTCCGCCAGGAATTCGCGAGCCGCGCAAGATCCGCTGCTTCCGCAAAAGGGGCTGCGTTCGAAAGGCTGTAGACGATGTCCCGGCCGGAATTGCGCAGCGCGCGGCTCATTTCCTCGACATGCGGCAGGTCGTTGGGATTCCAATCGTATTTCAGATAGTCGAAACCCCAGGCCGCCCACTGGCGGGCGTCGTTCTGCGCGAACGAGAAGCGACCGTGCCGCCGGGACTTCGGGTCCGTGAACTCCTTCGACCAGCCGCCCTTTTCGCTGTCGCTCGAGCCGCCCGCATACCTCGCGTACGAGGTGATCCACGGCGTGGAATAGATCCCGGCCTTCAGGCCGAGCCCGTGGATCTCGTCGCAAAGGGCCTTCATGTCCGGGAACTTCTCATTCGGCTGGAGCCCGTTGAATTCGCCGCCCCGCTTCCCCTGCCAGGTGTCGTCGATGTTGATATAAGTCCAGCCGTGGTTGACCAGGCCCTTCGCAACCAGGGCGCGCGCCGAGCGCAGGACCTTCTCCTGGTCGACGGCGTCCGCCCAGCAGTTCCAGCTGTTCCAGCCCATGGGCGGCGTCAGGGCGATCCGGTCGCCTGCGATGATGCGGAACTTCTTCTCGGCCGAACCGCGCGCGTTCCTCGCGCGAAGCACCACCGGGTACTCGCCGGGCTGGGCCAGAACACCCCGGATCCGCCCGGTCTCCGCGTCCATGCTCAGGCCATCGGGCAGCCCGCCCGCGCTGAATTCCATCGGCCTCTCCCCGGTGGCGGGAATCGTGTACAAAAAGGGCGATCCGGGCCTGACCCCGAATACGCCGGGGCCGTTTATCCGGGGCGATGGGGACGTCGGAGGCGTCAAAATCCCGACTCCCGCCGGCTCCGCTCCGCCCGCCGCGGGCGCCGAGCGGCGGCAGGCCTGAAGGCAGGCAAGGCCGCAGAGGATCAGGATGAGACTCGAATGCCGGCAAACAGGCCTGAACATGCTTCCAAGGGGATGGATCATGAGGGGTTGGGGTGCCCGTTATCCAATAGCCTGCACGGTCGGTGGCCATAAAAAATGCTGCTCCCAAATAGTCAGCCGTCTGAATTGACTGTTCCTCGGCACGGGCCCCCACCACCATGGCGCGGTGAACGCATTGGTCACCGGAGCGAGCCGAGGCATCGGCCGAGCGATAGCGCAGGGTCTTGCCGCCAGGGGCGCGCAGATCGCGCTGCACTACCAGAAGAACGGCGAAGCCGCAAAGGCCGCCTTGGATTCGCTGGCCGGGTCCGGCCATGCGCTCTTTCCCTCCGATCTCGGCGACGCCGGCGAAGTGGCCCGCCTGTGGCGGGAGGTGTCCGCCCGGTACGGGCGGATAGACATCCTCGTCAACAATGCAGGGATATATGCCTACCATCCCCCGCTCTCAACCGACCTCGCCGCCTGGCAGGACGCATGGCAGATGACGCTCGCCGTCAATCTGGTCGGCCCCGCCCAGCTCTGCTTTCTGGCCGCCCGGGCGATGGCTCCGGCGGGCGGCGGGCGGATCGTCAATATCTCCTCCCGGGGAGCCTTTCGCGGGGAGCCTCGCGCACCTGCATACGGAGCGAGCAAGGCCGGGCTCAACTCCCTGAGCCAGTCCCTCGCCCAGGCGCTGGCTCCGAACCACGTCTACGTCTATTGCCTCGCACCCGGATGGGTGGACACGGACATGGCCGCCGGGCACTTGGCCGGGCCGCGCGGCGGAGAGATACGCGCACAGCACCCGCTCGGAAGGATCACCACAGCGGAGGAAGTCGCCCAGGCCGCGGTCTTTTGCGCCCTCGACGCGCCGGCGGCGATGACCGGCAGCATCATAGACGTGAACGGGGCCTCCTACCTGCGCACCTAGCAGGCTGTCTCCACCCCGTAGAACTTTTCTCCGCGAACAATCTTCGGCCGGCCGTTGGCGACGCGCCAGGCATTGCTGTCCCGAAGCGAATAGATGCAGCCGCAGTATTCCTGCTGGTAGAAATTTTCCCGCTTTGAGATGTCGATCATCCGCTCGGCGCCGCCCTGCTTCCGCCAGTTGTGCTTCCAGTAGGTCAGGCCGGGATATTTGGCCGCAGCCCGCTCCCCGCAGCCGTTGATCTGCTCCATGTTCTTCCAGCGGGAGATGCCGAGGCAGCTCGTGATGACCGGGAAGCCATGCTCATGGGCGTGGAGCGCGGTCCGCTCGAACCGCATGTCGAAGCACATCGTGCAGCGGGCCCCGCGCTCGGGCTCCATCTCCAGGCCGCGGGCGCGCGCAAACCAGTTGTCGGTGTCGTAGTCGGCATCCACAAACGGCACGCCGGCCTTTTCGGCAAAGCGGATATTCTCCGACTTGCGCAATTCGTACTCCTCCCGGGGGTGGATGTTGGGATTGTAGAAATAGATCGTGTAGTCGACGCCCGAGGCGGACATCGCCTCCATGACTTCCCCGGAGCACGGCGCGCAGCAGGAGTGCAGCAGCACCCGTCGCTGCCCGCCGGGAGGCGTCAGGACGTCGCGGGAGGGCGATGCTTCCTTCATGCTTTCCATCCTCCCAGGATCAAATCCCGGCGTCAACTCGCGCTAGGCGCAGCCTGCCCGCGTGTCTGATGGGCCAAAACAAGCGTGAAAAAGCACAGGACAAGGTTCTCCAGCGGAAGCTGGAGGGGCGTCGGCAGGGCGTAGATGATGGCCACCGCGGGCACCCATACGCCGAGATTCGAGATCATGACGGGCAGCACGCGCCGAAGGTACCAATGGGGCGCACGCCAGTCGGACACGGCGCTGACAAGGTCGAAGCGCGCATCCACCCAGCGATAGACCCCCACGGTCAGCGGCACCGCAAATGCCGGGCAATAGACAAACTGGTCGATCAGCACCTTCCTCGCGATGGTTCCCGCGTCGTGCCCTTCGCCGACAATCCGCGCCAGCACACGGTAGAAGAGATCGATCTCGAATCCCTTGTAGCCCCAGAATGCGATCAGCGCGAATCCTTGCGGCCAGCGGTAGCGGGGGCCGGCCCCGGCTTCGGCCCCCAGGGAGCGCAGGTACAGGAACGGCAGCAGACCCCCAAACACCGCCGTCGAGACAATGCCGAAGGCAAAGCCCGTCTCCCGCCGAATCTCCAGGAGCCGGTCCAGAAAAGCGCGGGCGGGCGGCACGTGGTAGTAGGCCAGGACCAGGATGAGGGCCATCGCCTGAAGGAAAATCCCCGCCCGGAGATGGGCCCGGGCACTGTTGAGCGCGGACCTCCAGGGCGCGGGTTGGATGGGAGCCAAGGCCATATAAGCGCCCGGATTCTCCCGCGCCAAGGCCTTCAGGCGAGACGAATCAAACCCTCCGGCCGGGCGCGCCCTCCCGGGAAAAACGTTTCCATTGACATATACCTATTCAGATATATACGCTTACAAGTATGATTCTAGGCGAGCTGAAAGCGATTCTTCGCGAACACCAGGAAAAGCATCTGCTCTTCGTCCTCCCCGGCGGCGATTCGATTCCGCCTGATTTCCATGTCACCGAGGTCGGTCATGTCGTGAAGAACTTTGTCGATTGCGGCGGGACGGTCCGCTCGACTGCGGCATGTGTCCTGCAAGCCTGGACGGCCGCCAACGATCACGGCCATCGCCTGAGCGCGGGGAAACTCGCGTCGATCCTCGAATTGGCCCGCGCTGTCGTTCCATCCGATGACCTCGACGTCGAGATCGAATACGAAAGCTGCGGAATCTCCCAATATCCGCTGGTGGCGGGCATCGCGAAGGACGGCGCGCTGACATTCACCCTCGGAAGGAAGCACACGGATTGCCTGGCGAGGGAGGCGTGCGGGCTCGAACCATCCGCGTGCTGCGGCACGGATTCGTGCTGCGAGGCGCCCGGAACATGAGCCTTGTCCGAATCTACCAGTGCCTCTGCGACCAGACCCGTCTGCGCATCCTCAGCCTGCTGCACGAGGGCCCGCTGTGCGTATGCCACGTCCAGGAGATTCTGGGAGAGCCCCAGGTCAAGGTTTCCAAGCACCTCGCCTACCTCAGGGCGCACGGGCTGGTCGAAGTCCGAAGGAACGCCACATGGATGATCTACCGCCTTCCCGCCCAGCCCTCGAGGGAGTTGTCCGCAAACCTGGCATGCCTGCAGGACTGCGCGCAGGAGGATAGGGCTTTCCGCCTCGACAAGCTGCGACTCCGAAAGCTGAAGCGCAGGTTTGAGGAGACGAGCCCGATTTGCTGCGCCCCGCGGGCGCGTCCGTCAAAATCCACGCAACCTTCCATCCCATGAAACCCACTCCGCACAAGGTCCTGATCCTCTGCACGGGCAATTCCGCTCGCAGCATCATCGGCGAATATCTCCTCAAGCTGAAGGGTAAGGGCCGCTTCGAGGCTTACAGCGCGGGCGCCAAGCCTACGGGAAAGGTCAATCCGCTCGCGCTCTGGGTCCTGAAGGACCGCTACAATATCGACGCCGGCGACGCGCGGAGCAAGTCGTGGGATGAGTTCAAGGACGTGAAGTTCGATTTCGTGATCACGGTCTGCGACAACGCGAAGGAGATGTGCCCCGTCTGGCCGGGCCAGCCCATCCTTGCGCACTGGGGCTCTCCCGATCCGGCCGCCCTCGAGGGGACCGAGAAGGAAAAGCAATGGCTGTTTGTCCAGGTCGCGTCGCAAATCGCGAGTCGCGTCGACCTCCTCTGCGCGCTTCCGGACGCCCAGCTACAGAAGTTCCAGCTCGAGCGCATCGGAAGCCAGGCCAGGCTTGCCGGCGAGACCACGCTGGCGCGCTGAGCCATGCCCGAAAGCAAGCGACCCGTTCCCGCCTGGTTTGTCGGCGAATTCTTCGGGACCTTTCTCCTGGTCTTCTTCGGATGCGGTAGCGTCGCGGCTGCCGTCCTAACCGGAGCCCAGGTCGGCATATTCCAGGTGGCCATCGTCTGGGGGCTCGGGATCGCGACGGCGATCTACCTGACCGGCGGCCTGAGCGGAGCCCACTTGAATCCCGCGGTCACGCTTGCTCTGGCGACTTCGGGCGGTTTTCCCGGAAAGCGGGCTCCGGGCTACATCGCGGTCCAACTCCTCGGAGCCTTCGTCGCAAGCGCGGTCCTCTACGTCGTGTACTCCGGCCCGCTCCGGCAGTTTGAGGCGGACCATGGGATCGTGCGCGGAGCCGCGGGAAGCGAGGCGTCGGCCATGATTTTCGGCGAATATTTTCCCAGTCCCAGAGGCCGCCCTCTCTCCGCCGAGGCGATGGCCCTCATTCCGCCCTGGAACGCGTTTTTTATCGAGGCCCTCGGGACGGGAGTCCTGGTCCTCGTCATCCTGTGTGTGACGAACCCCCGCAATCCGTCGCGGCCCGGAATCCTGACGGCGGCGACCATAGGCCTCACGATCACCCTGCTTATCTCCCTGCTCGGTCCCCTGACGATGGCAGGCTTCAATCCGGCCCGCGACTTCGCGCCGCGGCTGTTCAGCGCCTTCGCCGGATGGGGCAAAATCGTTTTCACGACGAATGGCTGGGGTTGGCTCACCGTCTACATTCTGGCCCCCATCGCCGGGGGCCAGGCGGGCGGGCTTATCTACAGGGTGTTCTTCCGGCCGAACTACGCCGCCAGCGAGGCGCGGGAATAGACTTTCGCCGGGGCGGGGTTGAACTAGAATGGGAATGAGCCATGAAGGGTGATTCCTGCTGCACGCCGACGCGCGGCCCGCGTGACGGCGCGGCCCCGAGAGGCGCCGCGAAGGAAATTCACGCGCTGCGCCGGATCCGCGCCGGGACCCTCGAGGGCATGCGCCCCATCCCTGGCGGCGAATTCCTCATGGGATCGGCGGATGCCGACGCCTGGATTGCGGACGGCGAGGGCCCCGTCCGGGCGATCGTCCTCCAACCCTTTCACATCGACGCCTGCTGTGTTACCAACGGGCAGTTCAACGACTTCGTCAATGCAACCGCCTACAAGACGGAGGCCGAGCGCTTTGGATGGTCCTTTGTCTTCCAGCTCTTTCTCGACGCCGAGCAAATCGCTCGCGTCACACAGCGGGTGGTCGGGAGCGAGTGGTGGTGCCGCGTCGACGGAGCAACCTGGCGCCACCCGGAGGGCCCCGGCTCAAATATAAAGAAGCGCTGGGAGCATCCCGTCGTCCATGTCTCCTGGCACGACGCGGCAGCCTACGCCGCCTGGGCGGGAAAGCGCCTGCCGACGGAGGCCGAATGGGAATGCGCCGCCCGCGGCGGCCTCGTCCAGAAGCGGTTTGCCTGGGGCGATGAGCTGACTCCGGGCGGCCGGCACCTGTGCAACATCTGGCAGGGCGTTTTTCCGACCGAGAACACCGCGGAGGACGGCCACGTCGGCACGGCTCCTTCCAGAAGCTTCAGGCCCAACGGCTACGGGCTCTATAATGTGGCGGGGAATGTCTGGGAATGGTGCCGCGATTGGTTCAGCCCGGATTTCCACGTCGCGGGCCCCCGCGTCGATCCGGAAGGACCGCCCGAAGGCAGCCGGAAAGTCGTCCGCGGCGGAAGCTACCTCTGCCACCATTCCTACTGCAATCGCTACCGGGTCAGCGCGCGGATCGGCAACACGCCGGACAGCTCGACCGGAAACACCGGCTTTCGATGCGTGCGGGATGCCTAGGCCGTCTGGGTCTTTCCGAGATTGGAGGCGTATTTCCGGGTCAGCGCCGAAAGTTCTGCGCACACCGATGCCCGTTTCGGATCGTACGCCAGGTTCGCAAGCTCGAGCGGATCGGCATGGACGTCAAAGAGCATCGCCCCGTTCACGCCATTCGGACCGTATTCGGCATACCGCCATTTCTCCGTCCGAACCGCGACGCCGTGCAGGGTCCGGCTGTCCTCGCTCCAGACGCTGAAGGCCGGCCGGTCCCATGCCGACGCCGGATCGCGAAGAAGGGGCGTCAGGCTCGTGCCCTCCCCTCCCGCGGGCAGCTCCAGCCCGCAGAGCTCGGCGAGGGTTGAATAGATGCTTATCGACTGGGTTATCCGATGGCAGCTTCTGCCGTTTCCGGCCATCCCGGGCGCGGCGACGATGAGGGGCACGCGGGTGCCCATCTCGAAAAGCGATCCGGCCTTCGACCATTTGCCCTTCTCGCCAAGCTGGTAGCCATGGTCGGCGATGAAGACGATGATCGTGTTGTCCCGCAGTCCCAGGCGATCGAGCTCCGCGATCACGCGCCCGAGGTTCCAGTCCGAGAACGTGATGGCGGCGAGATAGGCGCGGATCGTCTCCCTCGCCTCGGCCTCGCTCGCCCCGCGGCCGATGAAAAGATCGGCGTTGTGCCGGCGGATCGCGGCGCTGGGAAAGCCCGGCGGAACGGTCGGCCAGGGCGCGAAGTCCGGGGGCAATTCGATTTTCGCCGGGTCGTAAAGGTCGAGAAATTTTCGGGGCGCGCACGGCGGGCTGTGCGGCTTGACGAAGCCGCAGCCGATAAAGAAGGGCCGATCCCCGTGCTCGCGCAGATACCGGATCGCCGCGTCGGCCGTTTGATAGTCCGGATGACCCTCCCCCTCTCCATCGAGAACGATCAGCCGGTCGGAACGTGCGGCCCGCTCGACGTCCCCCGACAGGGCGGGCAGGACAAACTGAGTGGCATGGTCGGCCGAGCGAAAATCCGGTTCGCGCTCGCTGGCGTGATCGACGATCCGGAGCCTATCAGAGGGCGCGGACCTGACGCTTTCCGGCGGCGGCCGCGGAATCGCCATCGCCTTCCCTCCGGCGCCCCCGTCGCGCAGCGGAGCGCCCCCGCCCTCCGTCCAGGACATGCGATCGTCGTAGATATCGTGAAATATCTTTCCCGTGCGCAGCGAGGCGTAGCCGTTGTTCCGGAACAGCTGGGGCAGCGTGATCCAATCCGGGTGGGAAGGCCGGAAATCGGTGCGGTTGCCGAGGACCATCGTCGTCGTCGGATGCCGATTGGTCAGAAGGGATGTGCGCGAGGGATTGCAGATCGGGTACTGGCAGTAGTTCCTGTCGAAGCGGACCCCCGCCGCGGCAAGGGCGTCTATGTTCGGCGAATGGGTGCCGAACCGGCTGGCGTAGCAGCCGAGCTCGGTCCGCATGTCGTCGGCCATGAGAAAGAGGACGTTCGGCCTGGCGCCCGGCCCGGCGGCAGCCTGCCCCAGGAGTGTGCGCGGAAGCGCCGCGGCGGCAGCCGCTCCCGCAAGCCCGCCCAGAAAGCCGCGACGCGTGATCGAACCGGCCCGGGGTTTCGGCTTCATTGCCACAGCCTGCCGGTCCGCAGGGGAAAAGGGCACACGATTTGACACCTGACAGTCTGGGCCAACGGTCAACGCCATGGATTTCGAAATCTCAAAGATATCGGGCAATCTGACCTACAACCTCCTGATAGGGTTGATCGCACCGCGGCCGATCGCCTGGATCACGAGCCAGGACCTCCAGGGCAGGCTCAACGCCGCCCCGTTCAGCGCCTTCAATTACGTGGGCATCGACCCCCCGATCGTAGCCGTCGGCGTCGCCAACCGGCCCGGGCCCGGCGTGGTGGGGAAGGACACCGCGCAAAACATCCGGAACACCCGGGAATTCGTGGTCAACGTGGTGAATGAAGCGATGGCGGAGGCAATGAACACCTGCGCCATCGACTTCCCTCCCGGGGTGAACGAGTTGGAGATCGCAAAGGTCGCGACGGAGCCGTCCTCGATCGTATCGGTCCCGAGAATCCGCGAGTCGCCGGCGAGCCTGGAGTGCCGGGAGTTCACGACGATCGAAGTCGGCCGGGCCCGGATCATCCTCGGCCAGGTCGTGGCGATCCACGTAAAGGACGAATTCATCGACCCCTCGGGCCCCTACGTCCGGGCGGAGGAGCTCCATGCGATCGGCCGGATGAACGGCAGGGGAGCCTATGTCAAAACCCGGGGGGCGTTCTTCAATATGCCCCGGAGCACGTACGAGGAGTGGCTGAAGAAGAACCCGCCGGCGACCGGGTGATCACCCGCGGGCGGCAACCTGCGCCGCCTCGAGCTTCTCCCAGCGGGCGAAGGCCTCGGCGTGGGCCCGGTCCAGCTCGTCGAGGCGCGCCTTGACGGCGGCGAATCCCGCGGGCTCGCGCTTGTAGAACGCCGGGTCGGCCAATTTCGCGGCCAGGCCGGCCTGCTCCTTTTCCATCTCCTCGATCCGGGCAGGCAGAAGCGAAAGATCGCGCTCGTCCTTTTTTGAAAGGGGCCGGCCTCGCTTCCCGGCCGCCGCCGGGACCGGGGCGGGCGCTGCCGCCGCGGCGGCAACAGGTCCCCCGGTGCGCGGCGGGGCGGGGCGGGCGGCCGTGCTCCGGCGCAGCCAGTCCGAATATCCACCGATGTAGTCGCCGATCCGGCCGTCTCCCTCCAGGACGAGCGTGCTCGTCACGACGTTGTCCAGGAATTCGCGGTCATGGCTGACGAGGAGAAGGGTCCCCTGGTATTCCACCAGCAGGTCCTCGAGCAGTTCCAGCGTCTCCGCGTCGAGGTCGTTGGTGGGTTCGTCCATGACGAGGACATTCGCGGGCTTCGTAAAGAGCCGGGCCAGGAGAAGCCGGTTGCGTTCGCCCCCGGACAGCACGCCGGCGGGTGTGCGCGCCCGGTCGGCGGTGAACAGGAAGTCCTGGAGATAGCTGATCACATGCCGGGTGCGGCCGTCGATCGTGACGGTGGCGTTCCCGTTGGCGATGTTGTCCGCTACCGTCTTCTTGTCGTCGATCTGGGCCCGGTGCTGGTCGAAGTAGACCACCTCGAGATTTGTCCCGTGCTTGATGACGCCCGAGGTGGGAGCAATCTGCCCTAGGAGGAGCTTTATCAGGGTCGTCTTACCCGATCCATTGGGTCCGATCAGCCCGATCTTGTCTCCCCGCGTGATTACCGTGCTGAAGTCCCGGACGAGCGGGCGGGCGTCGCCCCAGGAAAAGGAGACCTTGTCCATTTCGATCACCTTGACGCCCGAGCGTTCGGCCTCCCCCAGCTTGAGGTTGACGCTGCCCGTGCGTTCCCGCCGCGCGCTGCGTTCAGCCCGCATCTGCATCAGCTGGTTGATCCGGCTCTGCGCGCGCGAACGCTGGGCGCGGACGCCACGGCGGATCCACGCCTCCTCCTGCGCTAGTTTCTTGTCGAAGAGGGCCTGCTGCCGCTCCTCGGCCTCGAGCACCTCCTGCTTTCGCGCGAGGTACGTGTCGTAGTCGCAGGCCCATCCCGCGAGCCGGCCGCGGTCCAGTTCGATGATGCGGGTGGCCAGCCGGCGCAGGAACGTCCGGTCGTGCGTCACGAACAGGAGGGTCAGCTTCGAGCCGAGCAGGAATTCCTCCAGCCAGAGGATGGATTCCAGGTCGAGGTGGTTGGTCGGCTCGTCGAGGAGAAGGAGGTCGGGCTGGCCCGCGAGCGCACGGCCGAGAAGCGCCCGGCGCTTGAGTCCGCCGGACAGGGTCGCGAATTCGGCGGCGGGATCGAGCTGGAGGCGCTCGATCAAGTTGTCGACGAGCAGATCGCGCTCCCAGTCTTCCTCATGGGCGCCCGCGGGGCGGAGCCCGGAGAAAACGACGTCCCGGACCGGGCCGGAGACGTCCGCAGGAAGTTCCTGGGTCAGGCGTGTGTAGACCGCGCCGGAAGGGCGGAAGATATCGCCGGTGTCCGGCTTCATCTCCCCGGCGATGACCCGCATGAGCGTCGACTTGCCGGAGCCGTTGCGTCCGACAAGGCAGACCCGCTCCCCGGGATCAACCTGCAGGTTTACCTTCTCGAGCACGAAGGGACCACCGAAGCTGAGACTGATATCGAGGAGACTGAGAAGGGCCATGAGCGACCCACCCTAGCCCGGTTGTTTCACGAAGCACAGGCGAATCTGGGCAAGGTCCCGGGTGGAAAAACCCTCATCCTCACTCGAAGGGCTAAAAGCCCATCTTCGCTTGGCGTCGGATTTTTCTCCTCCGGCATTTTGCCCATCTTCATCCTGTGTTCATGAGATATCCGGGCTGGCCACCCGGGCATTCGCGCGCAACTTTTGCGATCAGCGCCTACGATCATCAAGACCCGGTGGACAACCGCCGAAGCCCATGCGATGGTGGCAAAGCCATGCCAGAGACAGAACGAAGGCCCTGGAATCCGCTGGGCGCGCTTCAATTTTTTCGTTCGCACGAGGGGAGCAGCCGAACCATTCTGCCGCTGGTTTCGTTCCTTCTTGCAGTCGCTCCGATGGCTCACGCAGGGCCCCCATTCGTTACCGATGATCCGGAGCCCGTGGAATACCGGCATTGGGAAGTTTACCTCGCCTCACAGACCATGCACACGCCGGATGATACCTCCGGCACTCTCCCGCATGTGGAGGTGAACTACGGCCTGGTGCCGAACCTGCAGGTCCATCTGATCGCACCCGAGGCGTTCGACTCCCCGGCGGGCGCACCCCGCCAATTCGGCTACGGGAACACCGAGCTCGGCATAAAATACCGTTTCCTCGCGGAATCCAGCTCCTCGCCCGAAATCGCGGTCTTCCCGCTGGTGGAGGTGCCGACCGGAGACAGGTCCAAAGGATTGAGCGACGGACATACCCAGGTCTTCCTGCCCGTATGGCTCCAGAAGAACTTTGGTCCCTGGACGACCTACGGAGGAGGAGGCTACTGGATCAATCCCGGAAGCGGCAATCGGGACTATTGGTTCCTGGGATGGCTCGTGCAATACCAGGTCCTGAAGAACCTGGCAGCCGGGGTCGAAGTCTTCCACCAGACGCCGCAGACACGGCGAAGCGGATCCACCAGCCAGGTGAATTTCGGCGTCACATGGGACTTGAGCGACACCACCCACATCCTGGCATCCGCGGGTCCTGCGATCCAGGGGCCGAGGGGCTACCAGACTTACTTCGCGTTCCAGCTCACTTTCGGGCCGGAAAAATAGAGGTGCGAACCGTCAGCGTGGGTGGGTGGCCTGCGCGGAGACTTCCTCGTAGAGCTTTTGTCCGACAATGCGATGGACGGCGGTGGAGGGATGGCCCTCGTGGTAGAAATAGTACGTGGCGGGGTCGCCTCGCGGCGTCGTATCCTCGTTGAAGATGTCCCGGCCGGCGCAGCGCGCCGTGGTGTTGACGAAGCCGTACGACGCGGCGTGGTCCATGACCTCGTCGAAATCCGCCCCCCAGTGGTTGAGCCAGAGATCGACGCCCAGTTGTTCCCGCTCCCGCCGCACCAGGTCTTCGATCGCGGGATCGAGCCGCTTTCCGACGGCGCTGAACGAAGGGATCTTCGTGGGCAGAAGAGCCACCGTTATGTGGCGGCCGCCCAGGCCCTTCAGGATTTCGATTTCCCGGCTGATATTGGCGACCGTGGTCTCCGTCGGAAGCGTCCGGTCGTTGAGTCCGGCTGCGATGAAGAAGAGGGTCGCGTCGGGGTCGAAGCGGATTTCGCCGGAGTGCACGCGGGCCGCGAAGTCCCGCACCTGGTTCATGATGCCGTACCCCAGAAGCTGGTCCTTCACGTGCCGCCCATCGCCCTCCCCGCTGCGGGCGCCGCTGACCGCGAAATCGAGGCTCTTGCCCGCGCAATCCGGCGCATGGGGCTGTGCGAATTCCAGGCCCATGTGCCACGCAAGATAGGCGACCGCGGTCGGCCCGTTTCCGTCGATGTAGCCGGCGCCGATGTCCGAGTAGCTGTCACCGAAGACATAGAGGCGGGCGTAGGGCGCCGCGGCCGCGACGGTGGCGCACGAACAGGTCAGCAGGGCAAAAAGCAGACTCTTGGGCGAGAGCATCGGGGAAGGTGCCAAGGCTCACACGAGGCCCCTGACCTGCCAAGAAAATCCAGCCGGGAAGCCGCCCTGCGGAAACGGCCGGCCATTGTGCTTGAGCAGCGTCCGGCAAACCTTGAGATTCGGGGTTCGGCTTCCTCCCAACCCCACCCCTAGGACGACCATGGCTGATTCCGCTCCCGCCTCCCCCGCCGCATTCGCGGCGACGTCAAAGCCCTCCGCCGGAGGCAACTATCGCTGGGTCATCTGCGGGCTCCTCCTCTTTTCAACAACGGTCAACTACCTCGACCGCCAGGTCATCAGCTACCTGAAAGAATATTTTTGCACCCCGATCTCCCACGGCGGATTCGGATGGTCCAACACCGACTTTTCAAACCTCACCTCCTCCTTCACCTTCTTCTACGCCGGGATGACCGTGGCGGCCGGCTGGGTGATCGACAAGATCGGCACGAAGCTGGGCCTCGCACTATCCCTCATCACGTGGTCCACGTTCGGCGTCCTGAACGCATTTGTCGGTCGGACCGTGGCGATGCACATCGTCGTCCGCAGTGCGTTCGGCATCGGCGAGGGCGGCAATTTCCCCGCCTCCATCAAGACGGTGGCCGAGTGGTTTCCGAAGCGGGAACGCGCCCTCGCCACGGGCATCTTCAACAGCGGATCGAACGTCGGTGCAATGATAGCGTCCCTGTTCGTGCCCTGGTGCATGATCCACTTCGGCAGCGAGCGAGGCTGGAAGATGGCCTTTATCATCACCGGACTCGCCGGCTTCGTTTGGCTGATATTCTGGTTCCTGCTTTACGACACCCCCAGCCAGCAGAAGCGGCTCTCCAAGGCCGAATATGCCTACATCCACAGCGACAGGGATGAGAATCCGGTCGATGATGTCGGCGTCGACAAGGCGAAGGTCTCCTGGGGCAGCCTCTTCAAGTACCGCCAGACCTGGGCCTTCTTCATGGGCAAGTTCATGACCGACGGCATCTGGTGGTTCTACCTCTTCTGGCTGCCCGACTACCTGCGCAAGCAGTTCGGCATGACGACCGAGCAGGTCCGGCTGCCCACGTTCATCGTGTACGGCGTCGCGATCGTCGGGAGCATCTACGGCGGCAGCATTCCGATGACGCTCATGAAGAGGGGCCTGCCCGTCTACAAGGCCCGGATGCTCGCGATGCTCATCATCGCCATATTCCCCCTGAGCGTCCTCAGTACCCAGTATTTCGGCGACGTGAGTCATTTCGGGCACTGGGCGGCGGTTCTCGCCGTCGCGACCATCTGCATCGCCACAGCGGCCCACCAGGCCTGGTCCGCCAATCTCTTCACGACCGTATCCGACATGTTTCCCAAGAAGGCGGTCGGCTCGGTGACCGGCATCGGCGCCATGGCAGGCGGCCTCGGCGGCGTCGTGGTGCAGAAGCTGGCGGGGCGGCTGACGGACGCATTCATCAGCACTCCCCAAACGGCCTATCTCATCATGTTCCTCGTCTGCGCGCTGAGCTACCTGGTGGCATGGGCTATCATGAAGGTCCTCGTGCCGCGGTATGAGCCGATCACCGACTTGTAAATTCGAGGCCGGGAGCCTGCTATAAACCACGATGAAAGTCATCGACCTCGCCTTCTTCGTCTACGCCGTCACCGACCTCGCCGTCTCCCGCCCTTTTTACGAAGGGACCCTGGGGCTCAAGCCAAGCAAGACCTACCTCTCGCCCGACGGAAAACAGGGCATGATCGAATACGACATCGGTCCGGCGACCCTGGCGATCGGCTGCGGCGCGCCCCTCTTCAGCCCCTCGTCATCGGGCGGCGTCGCCTCGCTCGAGGTGGAGGATTTCGACGCCGCGGTGGAGGCCCTGCGGAAGGACAATGTCACCCTGAAATTTGGCCCGCACGAGACGCCCGTCTGCTGGATGGCGGTCGTGTCCGACCCGGATGGAAACACGATCATGATCCATCGCAGGAAGGCCCGGTAGGGAACAACGCCGCGGACAGGCGCGAGAGCCTTTATGGAGTGCAGGGGCTGGATTTGAACCGGTGACCTTCAGATTCTGAGTCCGAGGAACAACGGGTTCAGAGCAACCGGCAGGCCTCGTCGAATGTGAGGCGTGGACCGCGTGGATGGAGTTTCGTGGCGTCCCCATAGCCGAGATTGCAGAGGAAGTTCGATTTCAGGGGGCCCGCTGCGATGAACGCCCCAACCGTTGCGCCGGTTCCAGGCGCCGAGGTGGGGAAAAACTCCTGGTCGACCTTCGCATTGTCGAAGCCGGACATGGGGCCGCAATCGAGGCCGAGCGACCGCGCCGCGATCATGAAATAGGCGCCTTGCAGAGAGCCGTTGCGCATCGCGGTGGAAGCCGCCAATTCCGGCGACTTCACAAACATATCCTTCATGGAGGGCATCGCAGGATAGAGTCGCGGCAGCAGCTCGTAGAACTTCGCATCGTAGGCGATGATGGCGGTGACAGGGGCCTGCATCGTCTTGTCGATGTTGCCCGCCTGGAGCGCCGGCCGGAGCCTTTCTTTCGCCTCCGGGGTGCGCAGGAAGACAATCCGCGCGGGGCAACAGTTGGCGCTGGTCGGTCCCCATTTCATCAAGTCGTAGAGTTGATGCAGGAGACTGTCGTCAACGCGGCGGTCGAGCCATGCGCTGTGCGTTCGGGCCTCGCGAAAAAGGACATTGAAGTCGCGTTCGCTAAGGCGAACGCCGGTCTGCTCTGGTGCGGTGAAAATCATTGTGAGTGATCGGGCGGATCGCGGCCATTCTAGACGAAATATCATCCGTCCGCCATGGGGTGTTACCCGCAACCATCCGAAGAGATCGGGTCCGACCCCATCGGATTGACCTGTTATCTGTTTTGAGTGTCGCCTGAAGTAGCTGGGATTCCGCCAATGGTTCGCGCCCAGCGGTCCACGAGTCCGGGTACGATTCGTAGGCTCCAGCCGCCGTCTCCCTGGCGCTGAAGAGGATAGTCGATCGTTTGCGTCGTCCCATCCGAAAAAGCGAGGAGCGTGCTCATTTCCATATCCTGATCATCGGCGTTCTGCCGTTTGGGCCCGAGCACCTGCACGCCTGTGAGAACAGGCTCTGAAGGAATGTCCCCTAGGTTGAGTGTCGCGAGTAGTTTGTTGGGTGAACCAAACTCGTCCTGGGTCGCTTGGGGCAACCCTGCAAACAGCGCCTCAGCTTTCTGCCGCGCTTCCGGCGTGAGCGCCATCATCGACGCCAGAGTATCCACGTCCTGGGAGCTTGCAGCCCAGAGCACGGTGCCAATCGCCGCGTCGGGCGTAGCCCTCCCCGCATTCTTCCAAGCGCTGATTGGCTTCATCCCTTCGGGCACAATGCCGGACGCGGGCGATCGCAGTCTTCGCGCCAACCGCACTTCGAGATCGGCGCGGACGCTTTTCAGCGCCATGTTCTCCGCCTGCAAGCGCGCCAGTTCATCGCCAGAGTTGGATTGCCGCTGCTCGGTTGCTCGCAACGGAAGGGCCTGCAGCAGCGGCGTCTGTTCGAGGCTGATCCGATTCTTGAGTGTGTAACCGACCGCACCCGTCAACACTGCCACGCCGACTATCCCAAAAATCAATTTGGTTGTGCTCATAAGGGCAAAAATCCCAATCGTGCCGCTGCTGACCATAAGGGCAGCTCCCGCGGCAGCGCCAGCGAGTCCAGGTGGCGCCGCCGTTACGGCTTCGGTCGCCAACACCGAGGCGAGCGCCGCGGCGGACGATCTGATGCCTCGCCGCTCCAGCAGGCTCTGCAGCTTGCCAAGAGCCCGTTCGACCCGCTTGCGGGCCGCATCCTCCGTGAGACGCAGCCGCTCTCCTATTTGCGAGAACGAATGCCCTTCAAAAAAGCGCAAGAGAACCGCCTCCCGATCGCACTGTCCCATCTCGCGCATAACGGCGTCGAGAACTGGCCGAAGCCGGTTCCAATCAACATCCCGAGCGGACGATTCGGCATTCAATTCATGCATTGTGTTCGCCTCGTGTTCGCGCAGACGCCAGCGACGTTCGGAGCGCGCCAATCTCGCAACGGCGAATGCAACGCCGAGATAGAGCCAGCCGCCCAGAACGGTGCGGTTGACCAGCGACGATGCTTTGCGGGCGAGGTCAATAAATACCAACTGCGTCGCCTCCTCGGCCCGATGGATGTCCCCCCGGGTCTCGCGCAGTGCGGTGGAATAGACGAGATTGACGTAGCGCCGCACCAATTCGGAAAAGGCTTCATCGGAGCGGTTCTCGACAAACTGGCGGAGAAGCGCGGAATCATCGTTCATAGGTCTACATATTACCTACCACAGCGTGGCGAAATCGGACAAAATATTCGACGCAAAGGCGATTTCGGCCAACGGCATCATTTGGATAGGGTCAGGCTGCGGAAGTTGAGCGACCGAGCGACCCGGCGGATCGGAGCTCCCACGCGCGGACACGGCCCGGGATGCGAAGCGGTCGCCCGATGGCATTACCAATGCTCCAGTCCTCACTGGCCCTGCATATCAATTTTTTCAGCCTGACCCTGTCGAATTCCCTTCGAGACAAAAACAGGCCTCTGATGGCGAGGCCCCTCCTGCGGCCATTTACATGCTGAAGGTGACCGTCAGGATGAACTTGCGGGGATCGATGATGCGGTAATTCGAAACGGTGCCGTCGGGATTGATGCCGGTCGCCTGCAGCCGGCCGCTTTCCTGCACGTTCACGACGTTGAGCTGCACGCGGGTCAATACGCGTCCCTGATACAGCTTGAAATTGTAGCCCGCATCCAGATCGAGGTAGTATCTGCCCTTGTCGTATATCGGCTTGTTCGGGTCGAAAGTGTGCGGCTGGTTGTCCGGGGGCTGCGCGGGGCCGCCGAGGAAGCCAATCGCCGCCCGGCTCTCGTAGCGCAGCACGCCGCCGACGTTCATATTCCTGAAAAATGGATTGTTGGTAATGCCGGCCAGGCGGTAGTTGGTCAGAAAGGCCGAATGCCACTGGCGTTCCTGGGGACGCGGCTTGCCCTGCAGCGCCGCGGCCAGTTGGACGTTTGGGTTGACCTGATTGGTGAAGTACGACTGCGGCGTATCGTTGGCCGAGTCATAGGGCTCGTTCCACCAGAGGTTGCCGGTGAGCAGATCCTTGGTCGACATCCAGAACGGAAGCCGCTCGTTGATGTACTGCTGCACGTCGGCGGACAGGTTGGTGTTGACCGTCTTCTGCCTGGAGGCGGTCGCCTTCAGGGTCCAGAATCGCGTCGGGTTGTAGTTGACCTCAAACTCGTAGCCCTTGGAGGAGTCGTTGTTCACGTCGTCGATCAGGCTCGTCTTCACGCTTTCGATCACGCTGGCGATCTGGGGCGAGAATCCGACGTAGGTGGAAGCCGCCGCCTGGGCTTGGGCGAGGGAAAAACCCGGATTCTGGGTGAGGTACCAGTTGGTGGCGTCATTGAAGAGGTCGGGCAGCGAGCTGTTGGTGCTGAAATCCATCTGGTTCGCCCGGATGGCGTTCGCGCCCTGACCGCTGCGGGTGTTTTGCTCAAAGGTCTCGTAGCGGTTCGCGCGGAAAATCAGTTTGTCGTCGAAGAATTTCAGGGTGATGCCGTAGTCCCGGCCGCGGCCGTTCGGATCGGGAAGAACTTGCCCGTAGAGATTATATGCGAGCGTCGCAGGCACGAAGCTGGTCGCATCGTTGTAGGCGAGATCCAGCCACGGGGTCACCTTGAGGACGATGCCCTTCGTCCGCGTGAGGCCGCGCTGCTCCGACCAGTTGTTGGCGTCGAAAGCGTCGAGCGCGGTGATATTGGTGTAATACTTGGTGTCCGGATCCTGCACGGCGCCGGGCGCGGAGGGCCCCGGATAGATGCGGTTGCGGTCCTCGCGAATGCCCAAGGTGGTTACGATCCGATCGTTGAGGAAGAAGTCCTGCACGGCCAGGCCATCGGTCCTGATCTGGCGCTTCTGCTTCTGATTGCCGGCATATACCTGCTGAAAATTGACGTTTTCCGTGATCCACTGCTGGGTTGCGCCATTGTACCAATAATAAGGCAGGTTGCCGTTGATTTGATGCGGCATGGTCGGCGCATAGCTGATGTTGCCGCTGGCCCCGCCCATATAGAAGCGCGGATAGAGCTGGTAGTCCGTGGTGTTGACCCGGGCGGCTCCGGTCGCAATCCAGGCATGGTCGTCCGCAACCATGTCGCGGTACAGGATGCCGGCGGGAGCATTGATGATCTGGTGCAGCTCCGCGTAGCCGGTAAGCCGGTGCCGCCCGAGCCAACGCATCCAGCTGGGTTCCTTGGTGAGATCGAGCTGATAGGCCACGATCGCCTGGTGTGTGAAGTTTTTCTCCGGATACGTCTTTGCCCGAGGAGCGGACCCGGTGATCATCGGGTGCAGGAAGTAGGGATTGGGCCTCCCGTCGAGCAGGTACTGGTTTGGATCGATGAGCAGGACCGGCGCCGCGGCATCGGAGTTGCCGATGTAGATCCGGGTGAAGTTCTCGGACTCCTGCTGGTAGAGGCCCGTGCGCACCGCCAGAAGCTGGCGGCCGGTGTCGAGGATGGTTTGCTCGAGCTCCACCGTGTAGGTGCGGGCGTGCAATTGCCCCCAGTTGGGAGCGGCGTAATTTATCTTGGTCCAGTCATAGACGGACTTGTTGTTGATGGCCGGATAGGTGGCCAAATCCTGGGGGACGTAGCCGGAATTGACGTAGCGGACGTTCGCATTGGTGCCGCCGCCCGGGATCGCCGTGCTCGACTCGTGCTCGACCGTCAAAAGCTGGACGCCGCCCCCGTCGATAAACGCAAAAGGGCGGTTGCCGTTGGCGAGCGAGACCAGGCCGCTGGGGAGTCCGCCGGCGTTCTCGACCGTATAGGGAATCGGCTTCGTCTGCGCGATTCCGCCCACCGAGGCTGTCATCGTGACCGGATTCCACGTCGGGCTCCCCGCCGCCCGCCAGTAGCTGACCTCGTCGCGCGGCGTGTTGGTGTTCGGACGCGAATAATTCTCGTCATAGTGCTCCCAGGAACCGCGTATGATCGTTCCGGAAAAGGGGTGGAGGGTGACGTTGAATTGGTAGCGGTCGGTGTGATCGAGCGAGGGCTTGCGGATGAATCCACCGGTGTCATGCAGGCCGAGCACACGAAACGCCACTTTCCCCTCGTCGAGCACCCGGTTGAGGTCGTAGCTGGCGCGGTAGCCGCCATAGCTGTCGCCGCGGAGGGTGAAGCGGCTCAAGTCGCGATCGAGCTGGGCCTGGACGGGGATCAGATTGACCGTGCCCGAGGCGTTGCCGAGGCCGAAAATGGTGGAATTGGGGCCGCGGCTTATTTCCACCGATTCGACGTTGTAGGAATCGAGTGGCACGGCGTTCGACGTGCTGTAGCCGTCCAGGGCGACGTTGGCTGGGCTGAGCCCACGAATCCGGTTGGCGTTCTGGGGGCTGTTGGCGACGTCGTCGTTGATGAACGTGCGGTCGTAGGTGACGCTCGTGAATTGCGCTGTTCCTTCGGTGCTCGCCTCGTATTTGAAGATATCGTTGATGTCCACAGCCGCGGTGTCATTCAGCTGTTCCTTGGTGACCACGGAGATCGAGGATCCGAGATCCTCGATCTTCGAACTGAGGCGCGTGCCTGAAAGGGTGCTGGAGGCAAAATAGCCCTGGTCCCGGGATGTATTGACCACAAAGGGCGACATGACGACCACCCCTGCGCTGCCGGCTGGAGTGTTCGCGGGCTGGGCGGAGGCGGCGGGAACCCCATTGACCGGGAGAACGGCCGCCGCGTCACCGGGGCGGCCTGAAACTTTTTTTTCGGCGATCTCCGGTGGATCCTTCAGGCGGACGGCGATCACGTCGGTCTTCTCGTCTTGCACGACGATGAGGCCGGTTCGGGCCAGCATGCGGTCAAGCGCTTCGCCGATGGACATGGCCCCCCGCGCCTCGTGGGTTTGGATGCCCTTGACGACGTCGGCCGGGAACATGATTTCCACGCCTCCCTGCTGCGCCGCCAGTTTGAGCGTGGCGACGGCCTCGCCCGCAGGAATGTCGAATTGATGTTGGACGGCGCCAGCCGCGCGGGCGGAGGGACCGAGGATAAGGACGACGGGCGCGAAGCGAATCAGGAAATCAATCGCTGTCAGCAATCGGGAACGGTGGGGCATGATGGGTAGGTGGGGTTGCAACTAAGACGCGCCAACCGAGATTTCCCCTAAAGAAATCTGAGTAATCCGATCGAATGGGCCGCCGGAGACGGCCGGCGACCGGGCGCGACGCCGGAATCAGCGGGCCCGGCGCAACTCGATGTCTCCGTCGGGCAACCGTCTGGCCTGAATGCCGACGGACAATTCGAGGAGGCGCAGGAATCCGTCGATGTTGTCGGAGCGGAAAGTGGCGTCGATGCTGATGCCCGCGATCTCGGGATCGCCGATAACGACCCGCGTGCGGCTGTGACGGTTGAATTCCGCGACGACGGAGGCCAGGGGAGCCGAGGTGAAGTCGAGCAGGCGCGGCTGCCAGGCGAGCAACCGACCCATCTCATCCGGGGTGACTTCTGCCACCACCGGCGGGGGCGCGCCAGGGAGGAGCGAAACGACCGCCCGTTGTCCGGCGACCAGCACCGGCAGATCGGCGGGCGGTCGGAGAGTTGCCTGATCCTCAGAGCGGGGAGCCGGGGGCGCAGGCGGGCTCACCCGCACCCGGCCTTCGCTGACGAGAACTTCGACTCGCGCGGCATCAAGCCTGACATCGAAAACCGTGCCCACGGCGCGCACATCGACGCCACCGGCCCGGACGATGAAGGGTCGCTGCTTGTTTTTTGCGACCGTGAAACTCGCTTCACCCGCCAGCAGGCTGACGCGCCGCTCGGTCGGGGTGTAATGCACGTCGATGACGGCGTCGCGGTCGAGTTCCACGACGGAGCCGTCGTCGAGGATCCGGTGCGTCTGCCCCGGGGCGGATGCGGGAGGGCGATCGGCCCGTTCCGGCGATCGATCCGTGCGCCAGGCGAGCATGACAATGGCAGCGCAGGCGGCGACCGCAACCGCTCCCCGCCAGGCCCAGGCGCTGGACCGCCCCGAACGCGCAAACAGGTCCGGATTCGGCTCGCCATCGGGCTCCGGGTGATGGTGCGCCAGCTGGGCGAATTCCTGCCACGTTTCCCGGTACCGGGCCAGGGATTCGCTGTGGCGCGGGTCGGCCGCGAGCCATTGAAAGAACCGATCCTGCTCGGCGGCGGCGAGCTGGCGGTCGCTCTTGACAAGCCATTCGGCGGCCTGTTGCTCGATCCGCCGGACGTCGTCGTCGCGAGAATGTTCGTCCCGGTTCATTTTATTTGCAGCGGCGGAAGGTCCGCACATAGGCGGTGCACTTGCGAAGGCCGATCACAAGCTGGGCGGAAACCGTGCTTTCGGAAATTCCGAGCTGGGCGGCGATTTCCTTTTGGGACATCGCGTAGGCCAGGCGCAGGGTGAAGATCTGGCGACAACGGTCGGGCAGCGCGCCGATGGCGGCGTGGAGCATTTCGAGATCCTGATTGTGGCTGGCCCGTTCGGCGGCGTCGGGGCCGGCGGCGACAACGCCCAGCCGCTCGATCTCCGAGGTGCCGCCGATCGAAGCGATCTTGTCGCGCCGGAACTGGTCGAATGCGGCGTTGCGAGCCGTGGCGAACAGGTAGGCCCGGGGATGGCCGACCAGGCCGGTGGTGCGGGCGCGGAGGAGGCGGGCGTAGGCTTCCTGAACCAGGTCGTCGATGTCCTGCAGGGTGGGAAAACAGCTGCGCAGGTAGGCGCGGAGCGCGGGTTCGTGCGGGTGCACCTCCTCGGTGAACCAACGGGTCTGTTCGGAATCGGGCGGGACCACGGATGCGGGGTAAGCGGGCCATGCATGATCGCAGGCGCGATCATGCAACAACACGACGGGGGTGACCGACAAAACAGCGGAAATCAACACTGGAATGAACGAACGCGAGGCTTCGGGTCGGCTAACCTGCCGTTACCTCGCCTTCACCCATCGCGTCAGGGCGCGGCAGACCCGAGCCCGCCAGCCAGCGCCTCGCCGCGCGGATCTGTGTGCGGAATCGTCCGCCCCTTCTGCCCGAGCGAGGCCGCTTCGGAAATCAGTCGGCGGTCGACGGCGTCCCGGTGGGCCGAGCACCCTGCCTCGGCGAGCACCCGGGCAAAGGCCTGCTCCGCGGGCTCCAGGGAGACGGGGACCGACGGGCGCAGGGTGGGTTTCGCGACGAAAGTCGGAAAGGTGTACCCGCTCTCGTCCGGCTGGTGGAAATCGGTCGGGACGACGAGGCGACCGTCCAGCCTTCCGTCGACGTCGAGATCGACATAGTTGCCGGATTGATACACATGGTCGGTCGCAAGGAACTGCCCGGCAAAGCGGTTGTTGGACGACGGCCCCTTGATGAAGTAGTTGCCGATCACTTCCAGCACGTGGTCAGCCTCGGAATGTCCCCCGCACAATCCCGTGATGGCCCAATTGTAGATCACGTTGTTGACGAATTGGATCGTGCCCTTGGCCTTGGGATTGCGGCTCTCGTTGTTCATCCAGAGGTTGTGGCTGAGCGTCACCCGCTCGACGCTGTCGATAAGCGCCCCGAAGCTCTGGGGATGGATCCCCTCGGCGACGAGGCAGTACTGCAGGGTGATGTCGTGGCTCCCGACGGTGGCGCCGAAGTCGTCCCATCGCCCCCATTCGATCGAGCAGTGGTCGATGATCACGTTGCTGCTGGCGTTCAGGCTGAGGGATTTCCGGCCGCGGCCGCCCGCGATTCCCTCCCGCATGCGCAAGAAGCGGAGGATCACGTTGGATTTTCCGGTGAGGGAAACTCCGCCCCCGTAAAGCGTGACCCCCTCGCCCGGCGCCGTCTCGCCCAGCACGGAAAGGTCGCCGCTCAGGCTCACGTCGCTCTTCAGCCGGATGACCCCGCTGACGTCGAACACCACGGTCCGGTGGGGCTCGCTGACGGCATCGCGGAAGCTTCCGGCGCCGGAATCGGCGAGGTTGGTCACATGGAACTCGACGCCGCCGCGGCCCCCGGTGGCAAGGGCGCCGAAGCCCTCGGCTCCAGGAAATGCGGGGGTCGGGACCGAGGCGAAGCCGGAAGCCGCCAGGCAGAAAGCGCCCACAAGGAGAGTTCGCACCATCGCGCCAGATTTCAACGGGTTCGCGGAATGGCCAAACTATTTTTTCCTTCCGGGAGCGGCGGCAAATTGCCCGGGGAAAATATCCAAGAAGTAGTTCCAGCCTTTGGCGTGCGACCTTCCCCCGTCCGTATCGGGAAGGCCGGAATGCACGAGGGTCATCCGGGTGTCCCTTCCCTTTTTCTTAAAGGTCACCGTTACCTTCGACTCAAGCCCCGAGGTATTCGGTGACATCCAGGTATGCCGAATTCGAGCCGGCCGCTTGACCTCCGTGAATCTCCCATAATGGGGGATCCCGTGAACGGTCCAGTAGAAGAACCCGTCCACGTGCGGATTCAGGAGAAGCTTGTCGGCCATATTCCACGGATTGCCCGGGATCTTTGGATTCAACCATCCATCGAACACCTCGGCGACGGGAGCGGGGATTGTTCGCTCGACCTTAACTTCAATCGTCTTCTTTGGCTTATTCATATCTTTTTCCTGTTTTGTTTTGTGGTTATTTTTTTGTCCTGAAAATACCGCTCAAACCGATCCAGGCGGTCGTTCCAGAACCGCTCGTACTCGTGCATCCATACCGCCGCCTCCCGAAGCGGTTCACCGCGAAAAGAGATGAATACTTCGCGGCCTTGCTTTTTGCGCGCAATGAGGCCGGCTCTTTCGAGCAACTTCAGGTGTTTGGTCACCGCGTTCAAGGAGGTGTCGAAGGGCTTCGCGACGTCCAGGAATCGGGCGGGGCCGTTTGCCAGGTTCCCGATAATCGCCCGCCGCGTGGGGTGAGAAATGGCGGTTAGCACATCCGACAAGCGATCCATGGATACATTACACCTTAAGGTGTAATGTTGTGCAAGCCCTATTTTTGGTCTCCCGCGCCGAACGCCCTCCGGCGGTGTCGCATCCACCAAGCCCCATGCCGGAGAAAATTCGCCCTTGAGTTAGCGGCCGAGGAAGCTTCGCCTACAGCCGCGGCATCGGGGATGCCGAGAACCATGAAAGGCGCTGAAACCAAAAAAGAGCTGTCGCCAACGCAACGGAAAGAGCTTCTCGGCGCATTGAAAGCCCGTTTCGAGAAAAACACGAACCGCCATCAAGGCCTCGAATGGGACAAGGTAGAGGCCCGACTGGAGGCCAGCAGCGAAAAACTCTGGCCGCTCCACGAAATGGAACGGACCGGCGGCGAGCCGGATGTGGTTGGCCGCGATGAAAAAACCGAAGAATACATCTTTTTCGATTGTTCCGCGGAGAGTCCCGCGGGACGCACCGGTTTTTGCTACGACCGGGAGGCACTGGATTCGCGGAAGGAACATAAGCCGGAAAATAACGCCGTTGATCTAGCCGCGGCCATGGGAATTGAGCTTCTGACCGAAGGCCAGTATCGGGAGCTGCAGAAGCTCGGGAATTTCGACACCAAATCCTCGAGTTGGGTGCAGACGCCGGCTGATGTCAGAAAGCTCGGCGGCGCCCTCTTTTGCGACCGCCGTTTCGGCCGGGTCTTTGTGTATCACAACGGCGCGCAGTCCTACTACAGCGGCAGGGCGTTCCGCGGCTCGCTCCGGGTCTAATTTTTCTTCGCATCATGCATCCAACCGAGCGGGTCATCCTGCTGGATCCCCATCCTCGCCGGATCGAGCGCATCTTCGACGAACCGACCAAGCGGCGGCTCGAGCGCCTCGGCCGCGTGATCTGGCATGACGGCTCTCCGGCCTCCGCCGAGCTCGTAGACCGGCACCTGCCTGAGGCGATTGCGCTGATCGGCCAGTCCCCCCTGAACCGGGCGCGGCTGGACCGGGCACCCCACCTGCGGGCGGTTTTCAACGTCGAAAGCAATTTCCTGCCGAACATCGACTACGGCGAGTGCCACCGCCGCGGGATTCCGGTTCTGTCGACCGCTCCGGTCTATGCGCAGCCGGTCGCCGAAATGGCGCTCGGGATGGCAATTTCGCTCGCCCGGCGGATGCATGAGGCCGACGCGGCGCTGCGGGTCGGCAAGGAATTCAAGGGCGACAACCACGACTCGTTTCTGCTGCACGGCAAGCCGCTCGCGCTGGTGGGCTTGGGCAACCTCGGCCGCGCCCTGCTGCCGCTGCTTCGGCCCTTTTCCCGGGAGCTCCTCGTGCACGACCCCTGGATCCATCCGGCGGTGCTCCGGGAAATGGACGTGATTCCGGCCTCGCTCGATGAATGCTTCGCCCGGGCTCGTGTCGTCTTCCTGCTGGCGGCGACCACGAGCGAGAACACCGGCCGGATCGGCCGGCGACAGTTTGCGAGCATGCAAAAGGGCAGCGTGGTCGTCCTCGCGAGCCGCGCCGCCCTGGTGAACTTCCCGGATCTGCTCGCCGCGGCGGCCTGCGGTCAAATCAGGGCCGGCATCGACGTGTGGCCCGAAGAGCCGATACCGCCTCACGAGCCGGGCCGAAACACCCCCAACACCCTGATCCAAGCCCATCGCGCCGGCAGCGTGCCAGAAATTCAGACCCTCATCGGCCAGCTCGTCGTCGACGATCTCGAGAGCATCCTCGCCGGCCTGCCGCCGCAGCGTTGCCAACGCTACGTCCTGGAGACTGGGGCCAAGCTGCGCAGCATTCCCGTGGGGGCCTGGTCGCTCAGCGCCCCGGGCGGCCCCCCACCCCCTCCTGCATGAAAATCCTGTTCATCGGCGGCTCCGGCGTGATCAGCACGGCGGTCTCCCGCCAGACCATCGCCGCCGGCCATGAACTCTGGCTGCTGAATCGCGGCCGGCGCAGCCCGATCGACGGCGCCCGGGCGCTGGTGGCCGACATCGCCGACGCCGCTGGCGTCCGCGCGGCGCTCCGGGGACACGACTGGGACGTGGTCGTGCAGTGGATCGCATTTGCCCCGGCCGATATTCGCCGCGACCTCGAACTCTTTCGAGGCACGACCCGGCAATACTTCTTCATCAGTTCCGCGAGCGCCTATCAAAAGCCCCTCGCGCACTACCTGATCACAGAATCCACGCCCCTCGCCAATCCGCACTGGGAGTACTCCCGGCTGAAGATCGCTTGCGAGCAGGAGCTCGAGGCGGCCCATCGGATGACCGGCTTCCCCGGCGTGATCGTGCGCCCCTCGCTCACCTACGGCGACGAGCAGGTCCCGCTGGTGCTCAATTCGTGGGCGCGGAGCTGGACGGCGATCGATCGCATGCGGCGCGGCGTGCCCGTGATCATCCCGGGCGACGGCAACTCGCTCTGGACGATCACCCATAACACCGATTTTGCACGGGGGCTGATCGGGCTCTTCGGCAATCCGGCCACTTCCGGCCAGGCATTTCACATCACTTCCGACGAGGTTCTCACCTGGAACCAGATTTTCATGGAGACCGCGCAGGCCGCCGGGGCGGGCGCGCCCCGCTTTGTCCACATTCCCTCCGACTTCATCATCTCGTGCGTTCCTGAGATGGAGGGCTCCCTGCTCGGCGACAAGGCGGTGTCCGCGGTGTTCGACAACGCGAAGATCAAGCGCTTCGTCCCCGGCTTCGCGGCGAAAATTCCCTTTGCCGCCGGCATCCGCCGCACGATCGCCTGGTTCGACGCCGAGTCCGCGCGGAAACAGGTCGATGAAGCGGCGAATCAACGCTGGGACAAGCTCGCCGCCTCCTACGAGGCGGCGATCTCCCAGGCGAGAAATCGGTTTTAACATTCTCCATGCGCATTTCGCCATTTTTTGCCGTCTTTTGCCGCCTGCGAAATTTTTCGCTATTTTTCCTGGCTGGGTTCGCCGCCCGCGCCGAGATGCCCGCATCCTACCAGCCGCCGTCCTCCCCGCGCGTAACCTACAATTTCAATCCAGGCTGGAAATTCATCTTCGGCGATGTGACGGGTGCCGACCAAGCCGGATTTGATGACTCCGCATGGGCCAGCGTGAGCCTGCCTCATACGTGGAATGAGACTGACACGTATCGCACTTACATCAGTCACGGAAGAGGTGATGTCGGCGAAAAAATGATGGGCGTCGGCTGGTATCGCAAGCACTTCAAATTGCCGGCCGGCGCCGAGGGCCGGAAGATCTTCCTGGAATTCGACAGCTTGCGGCAGGCGGGCCGCTTTTTTCTCAACGGCCAAGCCATCGGCGAATATGAGGACGGCATTGTTCCCGTCGGTTTCGACATCACGAAGCTCGTCGAATTTGGCGGTCGGGACAATGTACTGGCGGTGCGGGTGGACAATAGCCCGACTTACAAAGAGGAGGCCACGGGCACCCCGTTCGAATGGAACGTAAAGGATTTTAATCCCAATTTTGGCGGTTTGAATCGTGACGCCACACTCGTGATCACAGACCAATTATATCAAACGCTTCCGCTCTATGAAAATTTGCGAACGACCGGAGTTTATATCTATGGGAAAAATTATGACATCCAGGCCGGAAAAGCAGACGTCCACGTGGAATCCGAAGTGCGAAATGAAACAAGCAGGGATGTTGCCGTCGCTCTCTCTGTGGTCGTGGCCGACACCGACGGGATGGTTCGCGCGAAATTCAACGGTAAGGCCGTTGAGGTGCCCAGCGGCCAGACAAGGACATTTGCCGCCGTCGGTTCGCTGGCGGACGCGCGCTTCTGGGACGTTTCCAACCCCCGCCTCTACGATGTGTACTCGATTCTGACCGCGAACGACAAAGTGGCGGATGTGGTGAGGACCCGAACAGGCTTTCGCAAGACCGAGTTCAAGGGTGGCGCGGGCAGGGGTGGCGTATGGCTCAACGACCATTTTGTGTGGCTGACGGGTTATTCCCAACGGGTGGCCAACGACTGGCCGGGCCTCGGCGGCGCTTACCCGGACTGGATGCACGACCTGACCCTCGCGCTCGTGCGGGCCAGCAACGGCAATTATATTCGCTGGATGCATGTTTCTCCCCAGCGGGCGGACGTGGCGGCGTGTGACAAATATGGCCTCGCCGAGGTATGCCCGGCCGGCGACAAGGAACAAGATCCCATGCTGCCGCCGCCCGGCCGCCAACCCATTCCACGCCAATGGGACCAGCGGCTGGAGGTCATGCGCGACGCCATCATCTATTACCGCAACAATCCCAGCATCCTTTTCTGGGAGGGCGGCGGCACGGTCATTACCGCCGACCACATGCGCCAAATGGTGGCCCTGCGCAAACAGTGGGATCCCAATGGCGGGCGGGTGACGGGCAGCCGGGACAATGATGTTGCCGCCCTGAACATCGCGGTGACGGCAGCCTCCGAATACTATGGAATCATGATCGGCCAAGCCCCGCAAACGGACAGGATTACCGAACCGGGCCAAATTTTCCGCGGATACAGCGTGGAACGCCGCGACAAGGCTCCCCTCATCGAAGTGGAAGACTTCCGCGAAGAAGCCGCGCGCGGCATTTGGGACGATTTCTCGCCTCCGCACTTTGGCTTCAAGCCCCATCTCGTCCCGGGTCGCGGCGGCGACCCTGGCGTCGGCGGCGATGTCTGGCATTTGAACTCGGAAACTTTCGCGCTAGCCGCCACGGTCCGTTACACGGCTTATATGCACAACCGCATCGACAACCCCGATCCGGCACGCGCGAAATGGTCGGCTTACTCCTCCATTTTTTGGTCGGATTCCGACTCGGACGGTCGCCAAAATGGCAGCGAAGTCCTCCGGGTGAGCGGCAAGGTGGATGGGGTCCGCCTGCCCAAGGAAATCTTCTTTGTTTCCCGCGTAATGCAGAGCGCCAGCCCGGATCTCCATATTATCGGCCATTGGACCTATCCAGCCGGCACCAAAAAGACCGTCTACGTCGCCGCATGCCTGTGCGATTCCGTGGAATTGTTTGTGAACGGCCAATCCCAGGGCGTGGACAAATCGCCATCCCATTTTATTGATCCGTTCAACGGAAACGACATGGGGAATTCAGATTATATTTATGCCTTTCCAGACGTCGCTTTTGTCCCGGGCGCGATCAAGGCCATAGCCACCAAGAACGGTCAGGCCGTCGCCCAGGAGGAGATTAAAACTGCCGGCGAACCGAAGAGGATCAAACTCACCGTTCACACCGGCCCAAAGGGATTGCAAGCCGACGGCGGGGATGTCGCCCTGATCGATTTTGAAGTCGTTGATTCCGATGGCAACCGCTGCCCCACCGATGAAGCGCGGGTGAGCTTTACGGTGGCCGGCCCCGCGGTATGGCGCGGCGGCTTGAACAGCGCCGTTCTAGATTCAACGAACAACCTCTATCTCAACACTGAATGCGGTATCAATCGCGTGGCGGTCCGCTCGACGCTCACCCCCGGCACCATCACGCTCACGGCCGACCGCGCAGGCCTCACCTCCGCAACCGTGGAGATCCCCTCGCAGCGAGTGGAAATTGCGGATGGGCTCGCCGCTGCTATGCCACAAGTATTCTCGGGTCTGCCACAATCTATACCTGATTTGGTGCCTTACTGAGACTGACCAACCCCCTCCTATGAACCAGCCTCACCGCCCGCAAATCCGTCTCCACACGCTTCGCAACTTCGCCGCATGCAGCCTCGCGACGGCGCTTCTGCTCGCGCTCGCCCCCGCGCTCGCCGCACAGACGCCCGCGCCCACCGTTGAGACCCTGCGCAAAAACTTCGTCAATCCGCCCAATGATGCCCGGCCCATGGTGCGCTGGTGGTGGTTCGGGCCGGCCGTAGTCAAGCCGGAGATCCTGAACGAGCTGCGGCAAATGAAGGCGGACGGCATCCAGGGCGCCGAACTTGCCTTCGTGTACCCCATCGTCCTCGACGATCCCGCCAAGGGTCTAAAAAACCTTCCCTTCCTCTCGCCGGAAATGCTGGATGACGTCACCTACGCGCAGTCGGAGGGCCGCAAGCTGGGCCTACGCATCGACATAACCCTCTGCTCCGGCTGGCCCTACGGCGGCCCGCATATTACGCTGGAGGAAGCTGCCACCCGTCTGCGCACCGTAGAGCTTTCCGTCCCCGCGGGCGCGACGACCGTCACCGTTCCGACCCTCGCCGAAGGCAAGTCCGTCACCGACCTCAACGACGCCGGGTTCGTCATCGACGGCCAGCCCAAGCTCGCCGTGGGAGATTCCATTCTCTCCGCTGTCATCGTCGCCGCTGCCCCGCCGGCCGCACCAACTTCCGGCCGCCATTTCGGCCCTCCGCCCGTTACCTGGGATGCCGCGACTGCGGTCCCGCTGAAAGTCTCTGCCTCCCGAATCGCCATCGCGCCTTCCGACAAGCCGCGCACCGCTGTCTTCTTCATCCAAAGTCACACGGGCCAGCAGGTGAAACGCGCGGCCGTCGACGCCGATGGCTACGTCCTGGATCCCTTTTCCTATGAGGCGATCGCCAAACATCTCGAGAAAGTGGGTGAACCCCTGGTCAAAGCTTTTGGCGCCACTCCGCCCTATGCCATTTTTTCAGACTCACTTGAGGCCTTCGGCGCCGATTGGACGCCAAAGCTGCCCGAGGAATTCAAGAAGCGTCGTGGGTACGATCTGATCCCGCATCTCCCCGAATTGGTCGCCGGCGGCACGCCTGAGGCCGACACGGTCCGCCACGACTACGGCAAGACATTGACCGAGCTGGTCAACGAGAACTACCTGCAGCCAATCGCCGACTGGGCGACCGCCCACCATACGAAGTTCCGATCGCAAACCTATCATGAGTCGGCGGTCACCTTCTCCAGCCAGAACATTCCCCAGCTCGCCGAGGGTGAAGGCCCGCAGTGGCGGGCCTTCTCGACGCTGCGCTGGGCCACCTCCGCCAACCACGTCTTCGGCCATGACGTGGCCTCCGGCGAGACCTTTACCTGGCTGCATTCTCCGGTCTTCCGCGCCACTCCGCTCGACATGAAGGCGGAGGCCGATGTCGACTTCATCATGGGCGAGAACCTGATCATTTGCCACGGCTGGCCCTACTCGCCGCCCGCCGGCGAGGTGCCCGAACCCGGCTGGTCGCTCTATGCAGCCGGCGTCTTCAGCGACCACAACCCGTGGCATCCGGTGATGCCCGCCATCACCGCGTACATCGGCCGCCTGAGCCACCTACTGCGCCAGGGCGCACCCGCCAACCAGGTCGCGATTCTCCTGCCGACCGACGACGCCTGGGCCAGCTTCCAGCCCACGCAGACCAGCGTCAGCGGGGCCATGTTCAAGCTGATCAGCCCGGCGCTGATGTCCGCCATTCTCTCCGCTGGCTACAATGCGGACTTCATCGACGCCGGTGCCATCGACCAGGTCGGCCTGGGCGCCCACCAGATTCTCGTGCTTCCGCCCACGGACCGCATCCCGGTGGGAACCCTGCGCAATATTGCCGCGTATGTCGCCGCCGGCGGCAAGGCCATCTCCGTCGGCCGCGCGCCGTCCATCGACCCTGAAGGCAAGACGATACCCGAGCTGACCGGCTTGTCGAAGGAGCTCTTCGACCCGGCGAAGTCTTCCTTTGTGCCGAACGAGGCGGCACTGGCCGCGGCCTTGAGCCGGGCGGCCACGCCCGACTTCCAGCTTCCTGCCAACGACACCGTCGCGAGGAGCCAGCTCGGCTTCATCCGCCGCAAGCTTCCGACGGCTGACGTCTACTTTGTCGCCAACACGAGCAACCAAACCATCGACACCACCGCCTCCTTCGCCGCCGCGCATAAATATGGCCAAGCGTGGGATCCCGACTCCACCGCCGCCAGCCCGGCATCGGCGGAGTCGTTCCCGATCCGCCTGGCACCGTATGAATCCCGCGTTCTCGTCTTCTCGAGCCCCGAGGGTGCACCCGTGCCCGCGGGAGCGGTCCAAACGACGACGGTGGACATCAGCAGCGCGTGGAAGGTGACCTTCCCTGGTATCCACAAATCCGTGAACGAACCCACCCTCACCGACTGGATCTCCGATCCCTCCACCCTCCGCTACTCCGGCGAGGCGGTTTACTCCCGCGATGTCTCCCTGGATTCCGCACCCGACCACCCCGTCTACCTCGAAGTCGGTGGAGGCAAGCCTATGCCGGGCGCGCCGAACGCTCCGACAGAACAGGGCTCTCCCTCGCAGGTTCTGGGCCGCAATGGCCTCCCCAATGCGCTCATCACCCGGACAGGCCCGGGCATGCGTGCCTACTACGACCCGCCCATCCATGAGGCGGCGCTGGTGACGATCAATGGCCAGCCTGCCGGTGCGCTTTGGCATCCGCCGTATCGCCT
>CAZJNA010000004.1:0-384 GCA_964547325.1 uncultured Opitutaceae bacterium
CGGGCATGGATGCCATCGTGCGCAAGGCGACGGAACTGGGAGCGTTCCGGATCGTGCCGCTGGAAAGCGAGCGCACCCAGGTGCACCTCGGAGCGGAGCGTTCGGAGCGAAAGATGGAAAAGTGGGAGACTGCGGCGATCGAAGCGGCGAAGCAGTGCGGCAACCCGTGGCTGCCCGAAATTGCGCCGGTACAGGGGGCGGCGGAATTCATGGAGTCGGCCCGGGCGTACGACCTGAAGCTGATCGCCAGCCTTCAACCCGGGGCGCTTTCGCTCGGCGATATTCTGAAAGGGTCGGGGGGCGGCGCCGCGGGGCGCGGCCCCCCCCCCCCCCCCGGGGTGGGGCGGGTAGGGCCCCCGGGCGCTTTTGGACCCGCGGCGCGCC
>CAZJNA010000004.1:394-57825 GCA_964547325.1 uncultured Opitutaceae bacterium
TCGCAGTTAAGCTTCTCCCCCCCCCACCCCCGGGGGGGTTTTGCCGTGGCTTTTTTTCTTTTGGGGGGGGCCGCCGCCGGGCGCCGCCGCGGCCCGACCCCCCTGCGAGTTGTCTGCCTGATCGGACCCGAGGGCGATTTTACCCCGGCGGAGCTCAGCGTGGCCAGGACCTGCGGCTTCGCCCCGATCACGCTCGGGCCCCTGGTCCTCCGCTGCGAGACGGCGGCGATCTACGCCCTGAGCATTCTCGCGTACGAATTGGGCAAATAGGGAGTTAGTTTTCGCAGGGATGTGACGATTTGTCATGGGTAGTTTACCCTATGAAAATCCCCCGCCTGCGCCTAGCCGCGCTCGTATTCTGCATTCCGGCCATCTTTTCATCGCTTTCGGCCGCGCCGCCAAAGATCGGCGTCCTGCTGAAGGGCCGCAGCGATTTCTGGAGCGCCATGGAGAAAGGCGCGCTCGAGGCCGGCGCAAAGCTTGGAGCCGACGTCATCGTCAAGGCGCCGCTGAGCGAGGCCGACATCGCGGTGCAGATCCAACTGCTCGGCGCAATGGGCGCCCAGGGGATCCAGGCCCTGGTGATCGCTCCCTGCAACCGGGACACGCTCGCCGGCCCGGTCGCCGCACTGGCGGCCCGGGGGGTGAAGGTGGTGGTGGTCGATTCGCCGCTGGCCGGCGCGGACACGGCCCCCTTTGTCGGCACCAACCAGCTCGCCGCGGGCGAAGCCGCCGGCAGGCTTCTGGCGGGCCTCGTGCAAGAGAACGACGAAGTCAGCATTCTCAGGTTCTCGCAAACGAGCGTGGCCGCGCAGCAGCGCGAAACCGGAGCGATGGGCGCCCTGCGCGCGGCCCATCCGCATCTGGTCGTCCACGACGATATCTATTCCAGCAGCGAAAGCGGAGTCGAGGCCGAGCGCTGCGTGCTCCTTCTGGACAAGTACCCGGCGACCCGGGCGATCCTCGCATCCAGCACGCAAGGCACGATGGCCATGCTGAAGCTCCTGGAAGCAAGAAAGTCGGCGGGCTCGATCACGTTTGTCGGATTCGGCTTCAATCTGAATCCCGCCGTGGCCGCGGCCCTCTCCGATGGAACGATGCGGGGCTGGGTGGCCCAGTTGCCGCGCGACGTCGGCTACAAGGGCGTCGAGACCGCGCTGGCGCTCCTCGCCGGGCAAAAGGTGAATGCGCCTGTCTCAACCGACATCGTCGTGATCACCAAGGACAACCTCGCGGATCCCAGGGTGCAGGCGCTGCTGGCGAACTGAAGGGGTCAGGTCCCCTTACCAGACGAGAAGCCCGCCGGCGAACGTGAGGCCGGCTCCGACGCTGCAGAATATGATCTTGTCCCCGGAAGCGAAGATCCCCTCCTCCGCCGCCCAGCCAAGCGCCATCGAGACGCTCGCCGCGCTGGTATTGCCATACTTCGCGATCGTCATGACGAATTTCTCGTAGGGAATGCCGACCCGCTTGCTCACCGCCTTGAGTATGCGCTCGTTCGCCTGGTGGGGAACGACCCAGGCGATGTCCTCGGGGCGGAGGCTTTCGCGCCGAAGCGTCTCCTCGATCTGCTCGGCGAAGCCCAGGATCGCGTGCTTGAAGACGGCCGGGCCGTCCATTTGGAGGTAAAAGTGGTCGAGGTCGTAGCCGGTCGGATCGGGCATCGGCTTTCGGGCGCCGCCGCCCGGACGCTGGATGGAATCGAACTGCCCGGCATCGCCGGCGAGGCCGATCCGGCTGAGCCGATGGCCGCCCGGAGCGCTCGTGAGGATCGCGGCGCCGGCGCCGTCGCCAAACAGGAACGCGGTGTCGTGGTCCTGGGGATTGGTGATCCGGGAGAGGAGCTCGGCGGTGACGACGATCAGGTTCTGGGCCGTGCCGCAGCGGATCAGCGCCCGGCCGACCTCGAGGGCGTAGAGCCAGCCCGAGCAAGCGGCGTTCAGGTCGAAGGCGAGCACGCGGTGAATGTCGAGCTGCCGCGCCAGGGCGCTCGCCATCGACGGCACCGGCTGGTCCGGAATCAGGGTGGCCATGATGATGCCGTCTATCCGCGACACGGGAATGTTGGCCTGCGCCAGCGCATGCTGGACGGCTATCGCCGCCAGGGACGTAGCGCTCTCGTCATCGGCGGCGCGCCTCCGCTCCCGGACGCCCGTCAGGCGGACAATCTCGTCCTCGGTGCGATTCGGAAACGCCTTGAGTATCTCGCTGTTCGCCTGGATGAACGCGGGGACGGCGTAGCCCACGCCGGCGATGCAGACTGTCTCGGAAAGGGGCTGCATCAGGGATTCTTCGCCGCGAGGTAACGGGCGACGTCATCCCCGGAAACACGGCCTCCGGGCCCGGTCGCCGCGATGTCGACGGCGCTCTGGGGATCGAGCCCCGCCTCCTGCGCCAGCTTGGCGGCGCGCGGCGTCCAGACGAGGGCCGGCGCCAAAGCCCTGTCGGCCGCCGGGGGTTCGCTGGCGTCGCCCTTCACCTTCAGGTGGCTCAGGGCGTCATCGGAGGTCTCGATCCGCAGAAAAGGCGTCCCGGCGGGCTTCACCTCGCCCGCCTGGGCCAGGATGGCCCGCACGACCCCGGCGCAGGGGGACTCAAACTCGAAGACCGACTTGTCGCTTTCCAACTCCGCGAGCTTGTCGCCCTTGACCACGGCGGCCCCGGGCCGGGTCTTGACGCTCACCACAGTGAGTTCGTTCACGGTCGCGCCCATGGAAGGCATGGGCACGTCGATCAGGAAGGTTTCCATCTAAGGACCGGAAGTCTGGAACGAGGGGGGCCGGGCGGTCAATCGGCTTGTTGCCCCCTTACTATCTTGCCTAAGGCGCCGCCCGGGTTTTTTATGGTCGGCTTATTCCGCCATGAAAACGAACGTTCTGCCCGCCCCGTCGCCGAAGGCCGAAGCCGGCCGCGAGATGAAGGGCGCCGAAGCTGTCGTCGAATGCCTGATCCGCGAGGGCGTCGACGTCATCTTCGCCTATCCGGGCGGCGCCTCGCAGGAGCTGCACCAGGCGCTGGCCAGAACCGACCGGATCCGGACGATACTCCCCCGTCACGAGCAGGGCGGCTCATTTGCGGCCGAGGGCTACGCGCGGGCCACGGGAAAGGTTGGCGTGTGCATGGCGACCAGCGGACCCGGAGCCACCAACCTCGTCTCGGCCATCGCGGATGCCTACATGGATTCGATCCCGATCGTGGCGATCACCGGACAGGTCTTCTCCAAGTTCATCGGCAAGAGCGCGTTCCAGGAAACGGATTTCTACGGGATGACCCTTCCGGTGGTGAAGCATTCGTACCTCATTTTCGATGTCCAAGAGCTTCCGCGCATCTTCAAGGAGGCCTTTCATCTCGCGCGAAGCGGGCGGCCGGGTCCCGTGGTCATAGACATCCCCAAGGACGTCCAGCAGGCGAAGTTCCAGCCCGTGTTTCCCGACTCCGTGAAATTCCGCAACCCGCAGGTCGGAATGGAGCACCGGGCCAGCGACGAGCAGCTTGAGCAGGTCCTGGATCTGATTTCAAAGGCAAGGCGCCCCGTCATCTACGCGGGCGGCGGCATTATTTCCGCCGAGGCCCACGGGGATCTGAAGGAATTCGCCGAGAGGACGAACGTGCCCGTGGCCACGACCCTGATGGGCGTGGGGGCGTTTCCCGAATCGCATCCGCTCTCCATGCAGTGGTTCGGGATGCACGGCAGCGCCTACGGCAACTGGGCGGTGGATGAGTCTGACCTCCTGCTCTGCCTGGCAGCCCGCTTTGACGACCGGATCACCGGCGACGTGAAGAAATTCGCGAGCCAGGCCAAGGTCGTCCACGTGGACATCGACAGCTCCGAGCACAACAAGAACAAGCAGGGGATTCTTCTGCCGATCATCAGCGACGCGAAGTACGCGCTCTCCCGGCTGAACGAGCTCATGCGCTCGCGCACGTTCGCCCCGCCCGACACCGCGGCCTGGCACGAGAAGATCTCCGGCTGGAAGCGGGACCACCCCTTCGACGGGAGCGCCGGCTTTGGCAAGAGCCCGCATATCCTGCCGCAGGAGGCGGTGGCGGCCCTCTATGAGCTGACGCGAGGCGACGCCATAATCACGACCGGAGTCGGCCAGCACCAGATGTGGGCGGCCCAGTTCTACCGCTTCAACGAGCCGCGCCGCTACATAAGCTCCCTCGGGCTCGGCGCCATGGGCTTCGGCTATCCCGCCGCGCTGGGCGCGAAGGTGGCGCGGCCCGACAAGCAGGTCATCGACATCGACGGCGACGGCTCGTTCATGATGAACATCCAGGAGCTCGCGACGGCCCACATTGAGAAGATCGCCGCAAAGGCGATGATCCTCAACAACCAGCATCTCGGCATGGTCGTACAATGGGAGGACCGTTTTTACGGCAGCGTCAGGGGCAACACGATACTCGGCGACGAATCGAACGTCGGCAGCCCGGACAACCCGGACGCCCTGTATCCCGACTTTGTCAGGATCGCGGAAGGCTTTGGGGTGAAGGGGCGCCGCGTCCTCAAGAAGGCCGATCTGCGCCCGGCGATCCAGGAGATGCTCGACCACGACGGACCGTACGTCCTCGACGTGATCGTTCCCTACACGGAGCACGTGCTTCCCATGATCCCGGCCGGCAAGACGGTGAAGGACATGATCCTGGAGTGAGCAAAAAAAGGCGCCACCCCGCTAAGGGTGGCGCCGGTTCGGGCTGGTGCGCCCGGGAGGAGATTCCGGTTCAGTTCAGCTGAGGGGAACCGTGCTGATCGTCTTGAGGATCCGCGAGGCGACCAGGTAGGGATCAGCGGCCGAGTTCGGACGGCGATCCTCGAGGTAGCCCTTGTAGCCGCTGTTGACAAAGCTATGCGGCACGCGGACGGAGGCGCCGCGGTCGGCGACCCCGTAGTTGAACTTGTCGATGGACTGGGTCTCGTGCAGACCGGTCAGGCGCAGATGGTTGTCCGGGCCGTAGACGGCGATATGCTCGTCGCGGTGCGTGTTGAAGGCGGCCATAAGGTTCTCGAAGTAAGCCTTCCCTCCGACCTCGCGCATGTGCTTGGTCGAGAAGTTGGAATGCATGCCGGACCCATTCCAGTCGCCCTTGATCGGCTTGCACTGCAGTTCGACATCGATGCAGTACTTTTCGCAGGCGCGGGCCATGATGTAGCGGGCCATCCACATCTGATCGGCGGCGGACTTGGAGCCCTTGCCGAAGATCTGGAACTCCCACTGGCCCTTGGCGACCTCCGCGTTGATGCCTTCGATGTTGATGCCGGCGGCGATGCAGAGGTCGATGTGCTCCTCGACGATCGTGCGGGCGACGTCGCCAACATTCTTGTAGCCGACGCCGGTGTAATAGGGTCCCTGGGGGGCGGGATAGCCGGCCACGGGGAAGCCCAAAGGACGGCCGTCCTTGTAAAAAAAGTACTCCTGCTCAAAACCGAACCAAGCGCCCGGATCGTCGAGAATGGTTGCGCGTGAATTCGTCGGGTGGGGCTCGCCGTTTGGAAGAAGCACCTCGGACATGATCAGGAAGCCGTTCTTCTTTGTTATATCGGGATACAGCGCCACGGGCTTCAGAAGACAGTCGGAAGTCTTTCCTTCCGCCTGTTGCGTCGAGCTTCCGTCGAATCCCCAGACCGGGAGGTCAGCCAAGGTAAGCTTGGCGGGATCGCCATCGATGATCTTGGTCTTGCTGCGGAGACTCGCGATGGGCGTATAGCCGTCGAGCCAGACGTATTCGAGTTTGAGTTTAGCCATGTCTATTGGGTTGTTTTCGGGATTTGGGTTTGTCTGCGGGTCCGGTCGTGTCAACCGCCGGAAACCCCGGTGTGTCAACCCGACAAAACTTTGCGTGGCGATCATTTTAGCATCCCCAGTGCCAAATACGGAAAATCGTTAACGATTTTTTATATTCCCGCATATTTTACAACATGAACGAGATCAGACAATTCCAGCACTTGCCTCCACCGCGGGGCCGGGGACAATAGGCCCGAGGCATGCACGAGATAAAAGATACCGCCCGCTCGCTGGTTCGCATCGGCTACGACGGCCGCGTGCACAAGACCTTCCGCGGGCCGAAGGCGGCGGAACGTTTTGAGAACGAGGTCAGGATCCTGAGGCTGCTCGAGGCCCGCGGCTGCAACTTCGTGCCCCGCCTCCTCGCCGTCGAGCCGGACGGGTTGAAGATCATAACGACTCATTGCGGGGCGCGCGTGGATCACCTCGGCGAGGAGCGGCGAAAGGAGCTCTTTGCCGAATTGGAGCCGTTCGGGGTCAGGCATGACGACCCCGACATGCGGAATGTAACTTACCGAGCTTCGGACGGACGCTTCTGCGTTATAGACTTCGAATTCGCAACGCCGCTCGGCGAAAAGGCCCCTTGAAAACCGCGACCCCGGACACCACCGCCCCCGAACACCTCAGCTGGTCGGGCCTCACCCACCGCGGCCGCTTCCGGGCTAACAACGAGGATGCCTTCCTGGCGCTGGCATTTGACGCCAACCACGTGCGCCACCTCGGAAAGGTGGGCGAGGCGTCGCTGGCGGACGCCGATTTCGTTTTCGCGGTGAGCGACGGGATGGGGGGCGCCCATTCCGGCGAATTCGCGAGCCGGATCACCGTCGAGCGGGTCACCAAGCTCCTGCCGCGCGGCTTCCGGCGCTCGGCCGGGGGCACGAGCGTGGGCTTCAGCGACATTCTCGCCGAGATCGTTTCCGCGATCCACTACGACCTCACAAAGATGGGCCAGAGCTACGAGGAGTGCGTCGGGATGGGCGCGACCCTGAGCCTGGGATGGTTCACGCCGGGCTTCATGCACTTCAGCCACGTGGGCGACAGCCGGATCTATCATCTCCCCCGCGGCGGGGAGCTGATCCAGCTGACTCACGACCACAGTCACGTCGGCTGGCTGCGCCGCACCGGCCAGATCAACGAGCGTGAGGCCCGGGCCCACCCGCGGCGCAACGCCCTCCAGCAGGTCCTCGGGGCCGGCCACCAGTTCGTGGAGCCGCAGCTGGGGGCCGTCGCCTGCGGCGCCGGAGACCGTTTTCTCTTCTGCACGGACGGCCTCGTCGAGGGCCTGTGGGATCGGCGGATCGGGGAGATCCTGCGGGCGGCCCCGGGCGTCGGATCGCTTGCCGGACATCTCGTGCAGGAGGCCGTCCAGAGTTCCGGCCGCGACAATGTGACAGCGATCGCGGTCGAAGTCCTGGCTTCCGGATAAACGCCATGTCCCACGTATTCGTCTACGGAACCCTCAAGCGCGGGGGAGTGAACCACGGAATCCTCGCCGGCCAGCGCTTTGAAGGAAATGCGAACACCGAGCCCGCGTTCCGCCTCCACCTCCTCGGGGGGTATCCGGGCATGGTCGCCGTCGTGTCGGGCGGGCTTTCGATCGAAGGCGAGATTTGGGAAGTCGACGGGCCGACACTGGCCCGCCTGGACGAACTTGAGGAAACGGCGCTCGGCACCTATGCGCGGGTGCCGATCCGCCTGCTGCCACCGGACGATGTCATTGCCGCGGAGACCTACCTGTACCTGAGGAGCGTGGAAGGCCGGCAGGACCTCGGCACGCGGTTCAATCCGCGGTCGCCAGGAGGTTCCGGAGATCGAGCGGACGTGTGAACATAGCCAGGCCTCCGTCGGGGCCGCGCGGCCATTCAGCCTGCGGCCTGTCCCAGGTGAGCTCGACGCCGTTCTCGTCGGGATCCCTGAGGTAGAGCGCCTCGCTGACTCCGTGATCCGACGCGCCCTCGAGGGGAACTCCAGCCTTCTGGAGGCGGCGCAAAGCGTCGGCCAGCGCGGCCCGTTTCGGATACAGGATTGCCAGATGGAAAAGACCCGTCGTGCCCGGGGCGGGCGGACTCCCACCCGCGCTCTCCCAGGTGTTGAGGCCGATATGGTGGTGATAGCCTCCGGCGGAAATAAACGCGGCGGCGGCGCCGTACCGCTGGGTCAGCTCAAAGCCGAGGACTCCGCAGTAAAATCCCAGGGCCCGGGAGAGGTCGGCAACCTTGAGGTGGACGTGGCCGACGCGAACACCAGGATCGATGCTTCGGGTGGTGGTCATTGCAAAACGCGCCTCACACCCGTGAACTTGGCGCGAAAGAGATCGTCGAGGGCCTCGCGCACCGCGGGCGGAATCCTGCCGACAAGTTCGTCCAGGGGCGGCAGGTCCCCTCCCACCCTGCTTTCCTCGCCGGGCGGAGGGAAAGCAGGCGGCACCGGGTCGCCCGCGGCCCGTCCTTCGGCAAGGAAGGCCTCTTCATCGGAGGCCGCCGGCCATGGCGGCGCCTCGGAAGGCGGCGTACCCGCCGCGACGAACTCCTCCCGCTCCAAAGCAGGCCGCGCCTCCGCCGTAACCGGCGACGCGCCTGAAGCGCGCAAGGACGCCCCCAATCTGCGCTCCAGATCGCTCAGCCCGTCTTTTTTTTTTCCGCATTCGCCGAGGCATCGGCGACGTCCGGCGCCTCCGCAGCCAGCGCGGAGAGCTCCTTGATCAGGGAATCGATCGCCCGCGCCCGGCTCGACTCGACCGCCTTGAGCAGGGCGACCTCAAAGTTGACTTTTTCCGCCAGCCCAAGCTTCACGTTGCTCTCCCCCTCGCGCAGACCGTCGAGGAGCCGCGTGATCTGCTCGGTGGTCAGCGGCACCGCCCCAAGCCGGCTGCTGGAGCCTCCCTGGGCGATGGCGTCGAGCAGCGCCTCGCGAACGAGCGCCTGAAGGTCGGCCAAAAGGCGCACGAGATCCCGGCCGCCGGAATCGAACTCGTCGACCAGGGCCACGATCTTCCGATGGTCCCCGGCCGCTAGGGCGCCTCCGAGCTCGGCGACCTTGGCCGCCGAGACCAGGCCGTAGACATCAAGAACATCGGGCTCGGCGATCTCGCCGCCGCAGAACGAAATCATCTGCTCGAATATCGATTGCGCGTCGCGCATGCCCCCGTCGGCCAGGCGGGCGATGCACGCGAGCGCGGCGTCGCTCACTACGATCTTCTCCTCGGCCGCGATCCGCCGCAGCCGCTCCGCGATCAGCCCGGGCGGAATGGGCTTCAAGTCGAAGCGCTGGCAGCGGGAGAGGATGGTCGGGAGCACCTTCTGCGCGTCGGTCGTCGCGAAGACGAACTTCACATGGGGAGGGGGCTCCTCAAGCGTCTTCAGAAGCGCGTTGAACGCCGCCGCCGAGAGCATGTGCACCTCGTCGATGATGTAGATCTTGAATTTTCCCTGCGCCGGGGCGTACCGCGCGGTGTCCCGCAGCTCCCTCACCTGCTCGACGCCGTTGTTGGAGGCGCCGTCGATCTCGATCACGTCGAGATGGCTGCCCTCGGCGATCGCCTGGACGGCGGGATCGTCCAGGGAGAAATCCGCGCGCGGCCCACCCGTGCAATTGAGGGCCTTAGCGAAGATTCGGGCGGTGGATGTCTTCCCCGTCCCGCGCGGGCCGACAAACAGGTAGGCATGCGCGATCCGCTGGCTGGCAATGGCGTTCCTCAGGGTCCGGACCACGTGATCCTGGCCGACGACGTCGTCGAACGTCTGCGGCCGCCACTTTCGCGCGATGACCTGGTATGACATGGAAAAGGAGTGGCCAGGCACTCCACGGCACTGGTAGGACGTCGCTGCCGTTGCTGCCTTCCGGCCCTGGCGGAGTTCACGCGCCTGCCCATGCATGGCACCTGGCCGATGCGCACCATGCGCGGCCCGGCTCCCCGCGCAACAACAAACCCCGTCAGCCGCCTGCCGGCACCGGGGCGGAAGCGCCCGGGGGTTGGGACGCAGGCGGAGGAGCGGCCGGGGCGGGAGCGGAAGGCGCCTGGGGCGGGCCCGCAGAGGGCGCCTCGACGCCGGGGCCGGGCTCCGACATCTGCTGCTGGCGCCGCTGCTGGCGCTGTTGCTGCTGCTGCTCGAGCAGGCGCTGCTGGGCCTGGCGCTGCTGCTGCTCAAGATTGAATTGCTGGAACTTGTCGCGCCATCCCTGGACCATGTCGGAAAACCGGTCGCGCTGAACGGGATTCAGTATCGCGCTGATCTGGTCCTGAAGGTGCTCGAGAATCATCTCGGTGCTGTGCGTCGTGTCCCGGCGCAGGCGGCGGAGATCCTCGGCCGCCTGGTTGACCAGGGGCCGGATCTTTTCGCGCTCGTCGGGCGTGGGACGGATCTGGTTCACGAAGCGCTGCATGAGCTGCGGTCCGAACTGCTCGGGCGCGGGAAGCGCGCGCCGCTGCGCCTGCTGCATCTGCTGCTGTTGGCCCTGCAATTGCTGACGCAGCGATCCGAGCATCTGGTTGAACCGCTGCTGCTCAAGCTGGCGCTGGGCCTGCTCGACTTGCCTCTGGGCCTGAAGCCTCTGCTGCTCCATCTGGCGCTGGTGATCGAAACGCTCGAAGCGGACCCGGGAGAATTGCGCGACCACGACCCCGCCGATCACCGCTCCCGCCAGGAAGATGACCGAAAAGGTCGCCACAATGGCCGCGATCTTGAGAAATTGGTTCATGGCGTTTTGGCGTCCTCAGGAAACGATGTCGACGAGCTCCGCGACCGGGTCGTCGGAGGACGAGGGGGTGGCCGCCGGAGCGACGTCCGAGGCCGGAAGACCGACCGCAGAGGATTCCACAGGCGCCGGGATGACGGCCGGGATCGCGGAGGAATAGGCGACTGCGGGCGAAACATGGTCCGAGAACAGCCGGACGATCGTGGGATAGCTCGCGCCCGTGGCCGCCAGCGCAAGGAGGCACGTGGCACCCATGACGCTCAGGGACAGCTTCAGCGAGAACTGCTCGAAAATCGAGACGGGCCGCCGCTCCGCGGACATGGCCTGCGCGGCGACACGCGCCGCAAATCCGTAGGGCGCGGAAATATCGCACTCATCGGGGGCGCGCCGCGCCGCGGCTGCAAGTCGTTGCCAGGCATTGGGGGAGATCATGATCCTTCCTTTTTTCTTAGTTCCGCAAAAAGCTTCTGCAACTTCCTTCTGGCACGGAAGGCGCGCACCTTGACGAGGGACGGGTTCCAGCCGGTGATCGCGCTGATCTCCGCGATGGACTTCTGCTCGAGATCGAGGAGCTGCACCACCATTCGGTCCTCCGGCTTCAGTTGCCCAAGGAGGCGGCCGACCAGTTCCTTCGCAGCGAGGGCGTCGTCCGGCGCCGCGCTGGTCTCGTCCGCGATGACGTTGTCCAGGACCTGCGCCTCGGCCTCCGACAGGTCGGCCCAGCGGAACTCAGGACGCCGCTTTTGGGCTCGGAGCTGGTCGATGCATGTCGTGACCGCGATCCGGGAGACCCAGTGGGGAAAGGGGACCGCCCCCTGGTATTGTGCCAGACGCGTAAACATCTTCAGGAAAACCTCCTGCGCAAGATCCTCTTCGGCGACCCGCCTCGGCAGGTGGGCGCGCACGATCCGGATGACAAGCGGATGCAGGTGCTCGACAAGCTCTCGTGCAGCGCCCTGGTCGCGCAGACGAACGCGATCAAGGCAGCCAGCCAGATCAAACGGCTGATCGTCAGGCATAAATTCATGGAAGCCACGTCTATCACATAGCACAAGACGTGGTTTCACAGCAGCAGGTTACAACCGGATGCTCCCCCCTTGACTTTGCGGGTTTTGCGCCGATATAGCCTCTTATCTCGATGCAATCCCGGGCCCCCGCTTCTCGACTTACGAAGACGCGCAGCCGCTGTGCCGCCTAGCGGCCGGTTGCGCGAGAGCCCGTTGTTCCCCGTTCCGCCGCGAATGCGCGGCGTGCCCGTCCGGCCGTATCCGGCCCCTTCCCTGATCGTCAATTCCCCCCTTTTTTGATTCTATCCTCCCATGCAATCAGCCCCAGCGAGCAAATACCGCCCGTTTCCGCCCGTTCCGCTGCCCAACCGGAAATGGCCGGACAGGATCCTGACCCGCGCGCCCATCTGGTGCAGCGTGGATCTGCGCGATGGCAACCAGGCCCTCGCGCAGCCGATGAGCGTCGACGAAAAGCTCGAGTTCTTCGACATGCTCGTCCGGATCGGCTTCAAGGAGATCGAAGTCGGATTTCCCTCGGCCTCGCAGATCGAGTTCGATTTCACGCGGCGGCTGATCGAGGAGAAGCGGATTCCCGACGACGTCTCGATCCAGGTCCTGTGCCAGTGCCGGGAGGACCTGGTGGCGCGCACGCTGGAGTCGCTCCGCGGGGCCAGGAACGCGATCTTCCACCTGTATAATTCAACCTCGCCCGCCCAGCGCCGCTACGTCTTCGGCATGGACAAGCCCGGGATCGTCCAGATCGCCACGCGGGCTGTCGAGCAGGTGAAGCGCGAGGGACGGCAGCTCACGGCCGCGGGCACGCACCTGCGCCTGGAGTACTCCCCCGAAAGCTTCGTCAGCACGGAGCTCGAATTCGCGCTGGAGATCTGCGAGGCCGTCTCGGACGTCTGGGAGCCCACGCCGTCCGAGAAGATCATCCTCAACCTTCCCGTCACCGTCGAATACGCGACCCCGAACATCCACGCCGACCAGATCGAGTGGATGTGCGGCCGCCTGAGCCGCCGCGACGCGACCATCGTCTCCCTCCACACCCACAACGACCGGGGCACCGGAGTGGCGGCGACCGAGCTCGCGCTGCTCGCGGGCGCGGACCGGGTCGAGGGCACGCTCTTCGGAAACGGCGAACGCACGGGCAACCTCGACATCGTCACCGTGGCCCTGAACCTCTACACGCAGGGCATCGCCCCGGGCCTCGACTTGGGCGACATCAACGCGATCCGCGATGTCTACGAGCGCTGCACGCGCCTGGAGGTGCCGCCGCGGCATCCCTACGCGGGCGATCTCGTATTCACCGCATTCAGCGGCTCCCATCAGGACGCCATCAAGAAGTCGTGGGCCGCCCAGAACCCGGGCGCCCCCTGGGACGTCCTGTACATACCGATCGATCCCGCGGATATCGGCCGGAGCTACAAGGCGATCATCCGGATCAACTCGCAATCGGGCAAGGGCGGCGTCGCCTACGTCCTCGAGCACGAGTTCGGCTTCCAGCTGCCCAAGCTGATGCAAAAGGAGATCGGCCGGATCATAAACGAGTTCGCCGATAAACTGGGAACGGAACTATCGCCAACCCAGATCCATGCCGCATTTCTCAGCGAATACCTCGAGCAGGCCGCACCGCAGGTTGTTCTGCAGCATTTTAAGACCGCGGAACGGGACAGCCAGGTCGAGTGCAAGGCGGGCCTGGTGATCGACGGCCACGCTCAAAAGCTCGCAGCCACGGGAAACGGACCGATCGACGCCTTCGTCCGGGCCATCGCCTCCACCACCCTGCCCAAATTCGAGGTGCTGAGCTACTCCGAGCATTCGCTTGGGCGGGGGGCCGAGGCGCTCGCCGTCAGCTACATCCAGATCAAGACCGACAGGGGCCGCAGCCTGTTCGGGGCGGGTATCGACACCAATATCGAGCTCGCGTCGATCAAGGCCGTGGTGAGCGCCCTCAACCGGGCCCTGGCAAAGAAATAGCCCTCCCCCCGCGGTGAATTTCGCTCCTGCAAAGCCCGCGCTGACCGGCGAAACCTTGGACTCCCTCGTATCCCGGCTGCAGGAGCGCGGCGAGCCGGCCTTCCGCGCCCGGCAAATCCTGGATTGGGTCTACAAGAAGCGGGCGAGATCCTGGGGCGACATGACGAACCTGCCGCGATCGCTGCGCGCGTGGCTGGACGATACTTTCGTCCTGATGCCGGCATCGCTCGTCCTCAACAAGCAGTCCGCCGACGTCACCGACAAGCTCCTCCTGGGGCTTGAGGACCGCTCGCTTATCGAGACGGTCATCATCCGCGTGCCCCAGGAGGGCGTCGGGCTCGACCATTCGCGCAAGACGATCTGCATCTCGACGCAGGTGGGTTGCGCGATGGGCTGTGTCTTCTGCGCGAGCGGCCTCGAGGGCCTCAAGCGCGACCTGAGCGCGGGCGAGATCGTCGCCCAGCTCCTCCAGGTATGCTACCTCGAGGACGCGCGCACGCCGCGCGCGCGCGCGGAGCTCGCTTCGTTCGACAACATCGTCGTCATGGGGATGGGCGAGCCGCTCGCCAACTACGATTCGCTCATCGCCGCGCTCACGATCGTCAATGCGGACTGGGGGCTCGGCTTCGGCGCGCGCCGGATCACCATCTCGACGAGCGGCCTCGTGCCGAAGATCCTCAGGCTGGCCGAGGAGCCGCTCGGCTTCAGGCTCGCCGTGTCCCTGCACGGGGCGACCGACGAAGTCCGGGAAAAGATCATGCCGGTCAACAAGGCCTATCCCCTTGGGAAGCTGCTGCCGGCCGTGAAGGCCTTCTCCGAGAAGCACGGGCGGATGGTCACCCTCGAATTTATACTGATCGAGGAGGTCAACGACTCGCTCGACCAGGCCGGGCGCCTCCGGGACATCGCGCGGGACCTCCATGCGCACGTGAACCTGATCCCCTACAACACGGTCGAGGGCCTTCCCTGGAAGCGGCCGAGCGCCACGCGGCAGGAGCGGTTCGCCGGCGTCCTGCGGGATGCGCGCCTTTCCGTGACCCTCCGCCGCGAGAAGGGCCACGACATCGCCGCAGCCTGCGGGCAGCTGCGGCTGCAGACGGAAAAGGGGTCATAGATTTTTCTTGCGGGTTGGCCCGCGCGCCCTAGCACGGAACCTTTGCGGATTTTCGCCGTCTCTCCCCCTCCCCCAGCATGATCGAAGTCAGAGGACTGATAAAAAACTTTGGCCCCAAGCGCGCCGTCGACGGTGTGAGCTTCGCGGTCCGCCGGGGCGACGTCCTGGGTTTCCTGGGGCCGAACGGCGCGGGCAAGTCCACGACGATGAAGATGATAACCGGGTTCCTCCGCCCGGACGCCGGGACGGCCACCGTCGACGGGATCGATGTCGCGTCCGACCCTGTCGCGGTCAAGCGCCGCCTCGGCTACCTGCCCGAGAATTCCCCGGCCTATCCGGAAATGACCGTCGAGGAATTCCTGGGCTTCATAGCCGAGGTGCGCGGCTTCCGCGAATCCGGATCCCGGCGCGCCCACGTGGACCGGGCGGTCGGCCTTACGCAGCTCGAGCCTGTGCGACGGCAGGCGATCGAGACCCTATCGAAGGGATACAAGCAGCGCGTGGGATTCGCCCAGGCGCTGCTCCACGATCCGCCGGCGCTCGTCCTGGACGAGCCGACCGACGGCCTCGATCCCAACCAGAAGAACGAGGTCCGCGCGCTGATCCGCGGCATGGCGGTGGAAAAGGCGGTCATCCTCTCGACCCACATCCTCGAGGAGGTCGAGGCGATCTGCAACCGGGTCATCATCATATCCCGGGGCCGCGTTGTCGCCGACGAGACCCCGGCGCAGCTGCAGGCGCGCCAGCCGGGCGCACGCCTGGATGAGATCTTCCGCAGCCTGACCCAGTCCGACCAATGACCACCCAGATCGGCCCACTCTTCAAGCGCGAGTTCCTGGGCTACTTCCGCTCCCCGGTCGCCTACGTGTTCCTCGTTTCCTTTTCCGTGATCTCGGTCGCGCTCGCCTTCTCGCGCTACGGGGGATTCTTCCAGTCCGGGCTCGCCGGGATGGACAGCGTGTTCATTTTCTATCCCTGGCTATTCCTCTTCCTCGTCCCCGCCGTCGGCATGCGCCTGTGGTCGGAGGAGAAGCGCTCCGGGACCGTGGAGCTGCTCTTCACCCTGCCCGTCACGACGCTGGAGGCGGTCCTCGGGAAATTCCTGGCCGGCTGGGCGTTCCTCGCGCTCGCCATCGCGCTCAGCTTCCCGATGGTGCTCACCGTGGCCTATCTCGGCTCGCCCGACTGGGGCGTCATGGGGGCCGCCTACCTCGGCGCCGTCCTCATGGCTGGCGGCTACCTCGGGGTCTGCTCCCTCGCCTCGGCGCTGACGAGGAACCAGGTGATCAGCTTTGTGCTCGGCCTCGGCGCCTGCGCCGTCCTCCTGTTCCTCGGCATGAGCAGCTTCACCGATTTTCTCGAGGGATTCATGCCCGTCCGCGGCGCGGACCTCATTTCCAATTTCAGCTTCATCACGCATTTTGACGCGTTTCGGAAGGGGATCGTCGATCCGAAGGACGTCGTCTTCTTTCTTTCGCTGACGGGCTTCACCCTTTGCCTGAACGCGGTGGCGCTGGAGCGCTGAAGGATCCGCCAGCATGAAACCCGGCCGCCGCTTCCTCATTGTCGCCCTCCTGTTCACCGGCCTCGTGCTCGTGAACTACCTCGCCTCGTCGCTGCCCGTCCGGCTGGACGCGACCGCCGAACACATCTACACTCTCTCGCCGGGAACAAAGTCCCTGCTGGCGGGGATCGAGGAGCCGATCACGCTCGACCTCTATTGCTCGAAGGATTCCGCCGGCCAGCTGATCCAGTACAAGAACTACGCCGAGCGCGTGCGCGAAATGCTGCGCCAGTACGTGCGCGCGGCGCACGGCCGGATCGTTCTCAACCTGATCGACCCCGAGCCCGACACCCCGGACGAGGAGCGGGCGACCGCGGCCGGGGTCGAGGCCCAGACCCCGCCCGGCGGGGCGGAGCCCTTCTATTTCGGGCTCGTCGCCACCCAGGCCGACATGCAGAAGGCGATCCCGGCGCTGACGCCCCAGCGCGAGCAATTTCTCGAGTACGATCTTTCCGAGCTCGTCTACGGGGTGCAGCAGGCCGACAAGAAGAAGCTCGGCCTGATTACAAGCCTGCCGCTCCAGGGCACGCCCGGCATGCCGATGATGGGGCAGCCGGCGCAGGAAGGCCAATTCGTGGCCGGCGAATGGCAGGACACCTTTTCGATCGCGCCGGTGGAGGCGTCCGCCACCGACCTGCCGGCGGGCCTCGACGCCCTGGCCGTGATCCACCCGGAGAATCTCACCCCGAGGCTGCAATACGCGATCGACCAGTTCCTGCTCGCGGGGAGGCCGGTCTTTGTCGCCGTGGACCCGTCCTCGCAGTATTTCAAGAGGCAGGGGGGGCAGGCCGCCATGTTCGGCGGGCCGCCGCCCAATGTCTCGAGCGACCTGCCGGTCCTTTTTGCGGGCTGGGGCATCTCCTACGATCCGCAGAAGGTCGTCGGCGACAACGCCGACGCCCTGGAGGCGCAGAATGCGAGCGGAACGGCCGTCCACTATCCGGTCTGGCTGGGTCTGGAGCATGACGGCTTTGATCCAAAGTCGCCGACGACCGCGCAACTGAACTCCCTCTGGTTCATCGAGGCCGGAAGCATCGCCCCCAAGCCGGGCACCGGCCTCGCTTTCACTCCGCTCGTGCAGACATCGCCGCAGGCGGGCGAGCTCGACGCCATGGCCCTGCAGTTCGCCCAGCCGGAGGACATCGCGCGCCAGATAAAGCCGAGCGGCCGGAAGACCATCGCAGCGCTGGTCACCGGAAAATTCAGGACGGCGTTTCCCGGCGGCCCTCCCCCGGCCGACGATCCGAAGCAGAAGGCCCCGCCCCCAGCGGCGCCTCCCTCCCTCAAGGAGTCGAAGACCTCCTCCACCCTCGTGGTCGTGGCGGACACCGACTGGCTCTTCGACGACTACAGCGTGCGCAAGCTCAACTACCTCGGCCAGACGGCAGCCGAACCTCTCAACGACAACCTCTCCTTCGCCGCCAACGCGCTCGACTACCTGTCGGGATCGCAGAGCCTCCTCAGCATCCGCGGCAAGGGAACCTCGCTTCGGCCATTCAAGGTCGTTCGCGCCATGGAGGCCGAGGCCAGCGGCAGGTACCGCGAGAAGCTGACCGCGCTCGAGACGCAGCTGAGCGAAGTTCAGGCGAAACTCGGCGAGCTCCAGGGAAAAAAATCTGAGGGCAACCGCCTCGTCGCGTCCCCGGAAGTCGCGAAGACGATCGAGGATTTCCAGAAGCAGGATGCGAAGCTGCGCGGGGAGCGGCGGCAGATACGCCTCGCGCTCCGCGAGGGGATCGACGCGCTGGAAAACAGGCTCCTCGCCGCCAACCTCCTCGCGAGCCCGCTGCTCGTCTGCGGCTTCGGCCTGTGGTTCGCCAGGTCGCGCCGCAGATAGCGCCGCACGCCGATGAAGCTCAAGACGCTCGCCATCGCCGTCGCCGTGCTCGCCGTCCTGTCGGCGGCCGCATTCTGGGCCAACCGGGCGCCGTCGCCGGCCGGCGCGGATCCGCGGGTTGGAAATCCGCTCGCGGACTCGGCCGTCGTCGCGAAGGCCGCGCAGCTGAGGCTGTCGGGCGGCGGCCGGACGGTCCTCCTCGCCAAACAGGCCGACGGCAGTTGGCAGGTCCCGGGCTACTTCGGCCTGCCGGCCGATTTTTCGAAGCTCTCCGGATTTGTGGGCGACCTCGCCAGCGCCAAGATCACAAGGCTTGTGACGGTGAATCCCGGTCGGATCGCCCGGCTCGGGTTCGACGACAACAAGGTCGAGATCCTCGACGGGACGGGCGGAGTCCTCTGGGCGGCCGGGATCGGAAAGGCCGCGGACGCCGGAGGACGCTTCGTCCGCTTCGGCGAAGAGTCGAGGGCCTACCTCGCCAGCCTCAACGATTCGATCGAGTCGGACCCGAAGGCCTGGGCCGACACCACCCTGCTATCCCTGAAGGCCGACGACATCGGCAGCATTCAAATCCCGTTCGCCGACGGCGGACCGCTCACGCTTTCGCGGAAGGCCAAGGACGCCCCATGGACGGCCGACCGGATGCCCGCCGGCCAGCGCGTGAGCGCGGACAAGGTCTCGACCCTGCTTGGGTCCCTGGGAGGCCTTCGATTCTCCGACACCGGCGACCCGAAGGATCCGCAGGCGGCCGCGGCGCGGCAACGGGCGCGCGTGATCGCGGTCACCACGTTCGACGGAACGGCATACAGTATCGCGCTGGGCCGGAAGCCGGATGAGAAGAAGCCCGCGATTCCGACCGACAAATCCGTCCCGCCGGCGGAAGCGGCGCCGGCCGGACCGGTCTATGCGTTTATTTCGAGTTCGGAAGCGAAGGCACCGGTGAACGGATGGATGCAGAAGCGCTCCTTCCAGGTCGACGAATACATCCTCACCGGCCTGCCGCAAAAGCCCGACGACCTCTTCGAGGCGGCCCCGGCGGCGGCGCCCCCGGACAAGCCGAAGCCCTAGCAGGCTGCTAGAAAACTCCCTCCTTTACACATATCAACATTTCCTTATGCGTTGATATGTTATGCAGCCCGATTCCCCCATCGCCGAGCTTTTTGCCCGGGGGCGCCCCCTGCGCTCGCTCGAGTTCTTCCCGCCCAAGGACGAGGCGGGCGTGGCCGCGCTGCGCGAGACCGCGTCCGCTCTGAAGGGAATCGCCCCCGACTTCGTCTCCGTGACCTACGGGGCGGGCGGCAGCACCCGGGAACGAACGGCCCAGGTGAGCGCGCTCCTGAAAAACGAGATGGGCTTCACGGTCATGCCCCACCTCACCTGCGTGGGACACTCCCGGGCGGAACTGGACGCGCTCGCCGACCGGATCCACGCGGGGGGCTTCCGCAACGTCATGACCCTGCGCGGCGACCCGCCGAAGGGCTCCGCAGAATTCAAGGCGGCTCCTGACGGGCTGCGGCATGCCGACGAGCTGGTGTCCCTCCTGAAGGCGCGGCATGCGGATTTCTGCCTCGGCGTCGCCGGATACCCCGAAAAGCACCCCGAGGCGCCGAGCGCGGATATCGATCTCGGGCACCTCCGGCACAAGGTGGATGCGGGCGCGGCCTTCGTCACGACGCAGCTCTTCTTCGACAACGGCGCCTATTACCGGTTCGTGGAGCGTTGCCGCCTCGCGGGGATCCGGGTTCCGATCGTGCCGGGGATCATGCCCGTCCTTTCCCTCAGGCAGATCCAGCGCTTCACGGCGATGTGCGGCGCCTCCCTGCCCGAAAAGCTCGTGCGGCGCCTCGAGGCGGCCGGCGACCAGGCGGACGTGGCCGAGACGATCGGCATCGACTGGGCGCTCGGACAGATACGGGACCTTCTCGCGCAGGGAGCCCCGGGGTACCACCTGTACATCCTGAACCGGGCCAGGAGCGCCCTGGCCCTGGCGGCCGGGCTGGCGGCCTGACCGCATTCAGCCGCCCGCGAACACGGGCCTGAATCCGGCCTCCTCCAGGATCCGCGCGACTGTCGCCCTCTGGTCGCCCTGGATCTCAATGCGGCCCTCTTTGACGGTGCCGCCGCAGCCGCAGGCGGCGCGCATTTTTTTCGAAAGAGCCTCCTTTTCCGCAGGCCCGATCCCGGTGAAGCCGGCGACGACGGTCACGGTCTTCCCCCCCCGCCCCTCCGTTTCGCGCCGGACGTCGACCCGGCCGCGGTTCCTCTCCTGCGGCGGAGCGCCGCGCCCGGAAGCCCCGGCCTGAGGAACCCGTGGCGCGGCGGGAAGTCCGGCCGCGCTCAAGGCGCCGAAGGGATTCTGCAGAAGCCCCTCCCCTCCGTCGGTCGGCAGCTTTCCCGAAGGCGCGCCCATACTACCTCGCAGGGCGCCCCCCGCAGGCCCCCGCGGGTATGTCCGTTTCACCGCCAAGGAAAAGGAGCGCCTTCGCATAGCTCCGCCGCTCCAGGAAATGCGCCAGCTGCGGATGAAGGTCCCGGCGGCCCTGCGCCAGAAGGACCTCCAGCCGGCCCATGGCCCGGGATACCGTCGGGCCATCGGAACGCTTGATCGCGTCCAATAACGACTTAAGCGATTCTTTTATCTGCTCTTCCACGGTTTTTCTTATGCGGCGTTCCCCGATTGTAAGCCCGATTGCAATCTATGTGGCAGCGCTTGAGGTCTTGTGCAAGATGATGCAGGCTTTTTCCGAAAACCCTTTGGCTCATGCCGTCGGGGACGGGCGCAATCGCCCCGCCCCCGCGCCGGCCTCCTCTTATCGATTCCAATGAATTCCCTGTCTGTTCCCACCCGGGCGAACGCCGACGTCATCGACCAGATGTATCGGCAGTGGCTGGACAATCCCGATGCGGTCGACCCGACGTGGCGCGCCTTCTTCCAGGGCTTCAGCCTCGGAAACAACGGCGCCGGGCTGACGGGCTCGCTTGAGGGAGCCGCCTCGGCCGGCGTCGCCATCGTCGACAGCCTCAAGCAGTCGCACGTCCACTATCTGATCGGCGCCTACCGGGCCATCGGGCACCTGCAGGCGCACCTCGATCCGCTGAGCGATCCCCCGCCGGCCTCCCCGAAATTGCAGCTCGCCGAGTTCGGCCTGACGGACGCGGACCTCGACATCTCATTCGACATCGGCACCTACCTCGGCGGCGGCCAGATGAAGCTTCGCGACATCGTGGCCGAGCTGCAGAAGACGTACTGCAGCCATATCGGCGTTGAATACGCTCACATCCAGGACCAGGACTGCCGTCGCTGGCTCCAGGAGCGCATCGAGTCGACGCGGCTCAGGCCGGCGTTTCCGAAGGCGCAGAAGGTCCGCATCCTGCGGCGGGTCCACAAGGCCGAGCTCTTCGAGAAATTCCTGCACACGAAGTACGTGGGGCAGAAGCGCTTTTCCCTCGAGGGCGGCGAGACGATCATCGCGGCGCTCGACGCGGTCATCGACCACTGCCCCGACGTCGGCGTGGACGAGATCGTCATGGGGATGGCCCACCGCGGACGCCTAAACGTCCTGTGCAGCGTCATGCGCAAATCGTTCGACCAGCTCTTCGAGCAGTTCTCCGAGAACTACATCCCCGACGCGGTCGGGGGCGACGGCGACGTCAAGTACCACCTCGGCTATGAATCCGTCCTCACGACCACCTCGGGCAGCAAGGTCGCCCTGCGCCTCGCGGCCAATCCCTCGCACCTCGAGATCGTCGATCCCGTCGTCGAGGGGAAGGTGCGCGCCCGCCAGCGCATCCACGAGGACACCGAGGAGCGCCGCCGCGTGATGCCGCTCCTCATCCACGGCGACGCGGCGCTCGCCGGCCAGGGCGTCGTGGCCGAGACGCTCAATTTCTCCCAGCTGCCCGGGTACCGCACCGGAGGCACCCTGCACTTCGTCATCAACAACCAGATCGGCTTCACGACCGACCCGCGCGACGCGCGCTCGTCGCGCTACTGCACCGACGTCGCGAAGATGATCGAGGCGCCGATCTTCCACGTGAACGGCGACGATCCGGAGGCCGTGTGCATGGTTGCGCAGCTTGCCCTCGAATTCCGCAACCAGTGGAAGCGCGACGTGTTCGTCGACATGGTCTGCTTCCGGCGCCACGGCCACAACGAGGCCGACGAGCCGTCCTTCACGCAGCCCGCGCTCTACAAGAAGATCGCCGCCCACCCGCTCGTGTCGGCCCTGTACACCGAGCGGCTCGTCGGCGAGGGCAGCATCACGGCGGCGCAGGGCGAGGCGATCACGGCGGAGTATTCGGCCTCACTCGAGGAGAACCTCGCGAAGGCAAAGAGCCGGGAGGCGAGCAAGGCCGCGAAGGGCGTCGAGCCCGGCGCCGCGTTCAAGGGATCGAACGCCATATTCCAGCGCGAGTACCACCACACGCCCATCGAGACGGGGGCGCCCATCGCCGAGATCGACCGGGTCGTGCGCGGGCTCACGGAAATCCCGGCCGGCTTCAAGGTGCACCCGAAGATCCGGCGCATCCTCGACGCCCGGGCGCAGGCCTACCGGGACGGCGGCCCGGTTGACTGGGGCCTCGGGGAGGCCCTCGCGTTCGGGACGCTCCTCGTCGAGGGCACGCCCATCCGGCTGAGCGGCCAGGATTGCGAGCGCGGCACCTTCAGCCATCGCCACGCGGTGCTCACCGACATCGAAACCGACGAGAAGTACACACCCCTGAAGAGCCTCGCGGACAAGCAGGCCCGGTTCTGCGTCTACAACTCCCTCCTCTCGGAGGCCGCGGTGCTCGGCTTCGATTGCGGCTATTCCGTCGATTATCCCCAGATGCTCTGCCTTTGGGAGGCGCAATTCGGGGATTTCGCGAACGGGGCGCAGGTCGTGATCGACCAGTTCATCGTCAGCGGCGAATCCAAGTGGCAGCGCACCTGCGGCATCGTGCTTCTCCTCCCCCATGGATACGAGGGCCAGGGCCCCGAGCACTCGTCCGCCCGCCTGGAGCGCTTCCTGCAGGCGTGCGCGGAGGACAACATCCAGGTCGCGAACGTCACGACGCCCGCGCAGTACTTCCATATCCTGCGGCGCCAGATCAGGCGCGATTTCCGAAAGCCGCTCATCATCATGGCGCCGAAATCGCTCCTGCGCCACCCGGCGGCCGTGTCGAGGATCGACGACTTTGTGAGCGGCTCGTTCCAGGAAATCCTCGAGGATCCCCAATGGTCCGCCCAGGCTCCGGCGCTCCCGCCCCAGGCCGCCATCGAGCGCATCATCCTCTGCAGCGGCAAGGTCTACTACGACCTGGCCGAGCATCGCGCGAGGCACGGCATCGCCGACACGGCCATCGTGCGGATCGAGCAGCTCTATCCCCTGCATCGCAACCGGATCGCCGAACTTTCGGACACCTACGGACACCAGGCCCGGCTCATCTGGTGCCAGGAGGAGCCCGAGAACATGGGCGCCTGGCGCTGGATCGCACCGCAGCTTGAGGAGATCTTCGGACGGAAGCCGGCCTATGCCGGCCGCGCCCCGTCGTCCTCGCCCGCGATCGGCGTCCTGGCCTTGCATAAGCTGCAACTTAGCGCCCTGCTGCAGGCAGCCTTCAGCATCTAGGAGGCGCTCCGCGCGCCAGCGCGCCACCACCGCCGTTTTCACATGCCCAAAATCGAAGTAAAAGTCCCCGCGATGGGTGAATCCATCAGTTCGGGAATCCTGGCCAAATGGCACGTCGCGGACGGCGACGTCGTGAAGAAGGACCAGCCCCTGTTCGAGCTTGAGACGGACAAGATCACTTCCGAGGGCACCGCCGAAGCGGCGGGGCGGATAGCCCTGCAGGCGGCGGCGGGCGCCGAGGTGAAGATCGGCCAGGTGGTCGCCCTGATCGACACCGAGGCCGCCGCGAGCATGCCGCCGCAGGCTCCGGAGCCGGTGGCCGCGCCGGCGGTTGAAAAGGCCGTGGAGGAAGCGCCGTCCAAGACAAAGCCGGCGGCGGCAAAGGCGGAATCCCCGCCCGCCCCGGAAAAGGCGGCTCCGGCGAAGCCGGCGGCCGCGCAGCCCCCGAAGCCGCAACCTCCCCCGGCCCCCCGGCCTGCCGCGCCCGCCGGCGAGCGCCAGACCCGGCGCAAGCTCTCCCCCCTCCGGCAGCGCATCGCCGAGCGCCTCGTGGCCGCCCAGCACGACGCGGCCATGCTGACGACCTTCAACGAGGCGGACATGTCCGCGGTCATGGGCGTTCGCGCCCGCTACCAGGAGGACTTCGTGAAGAAGAACGGGGTGAAGCTCGGCTTCATGTCCTTCTTCGTGAAGGCGGTCGTCTCGGCGCTGAGGCAGGTTCCCGCGCTCAACGCGCAGATCGACGGCGACAGCGTCGTCGAGAATCATTTCTACGACATCGGGGTCGCCGTCTCCACGGAAAAGGGCCTCCTCGTCCCGGTCATCCGCGACTGCGACGCCCTGAGCATGGCAGACATCGAGAAGGCCATCGGCTCGGCCGCGCAAAAGGCGCGCGATGGCAAGATCGCGCTCGCCGACCTCGAGGGCGGCGTCTTCACGATCACGAACGGCGGCATCTTCGGCTCCATGCTTTCCACCCCGATCATCAATCCGCCGCAATGCGGCATCCTCGGCCTTCACGCCATCACCGAGCGACCCGTGGCGGTCGGCGGCCAGGTCGTGATCCGGCCGATGATGTACCTCGCCGTCAGCTACGACCACCGGCTGGTCGACGGCAGGGAGGCCGTGACCTTCCTCGTCAAGGTCAAGCAGGCGATCGAGGATCCGCTCCGGCTCATGCTGAATGTCTGAGCGCGCCCCGGCCCGGCCCGACCGCATGCGCCACCTGGGCGGCGTCGCGCTCATGGTAGCCTCGGCCGGATGCTTCGCGGCCAACGCCCTGCTCATCCGGGAGCTCGGGCGGTTCATGACCGTCAACGTCTGGCTTCTGACGAGCGTGCGCTTCCTCGTCGGCCTCGCGCTGATCGCCGTGTTCCTCCGCGACAGCTTCCAGCCGGCCCATCTCCTGTCGAACCGGAAGCTGATCGAGCGCGGGCTGGTGGGCGGGCTCGGCGTGATGGCGTACTACGAGGCGATCATCCACATCGGGGCGGCCCGCTCGACCTTCATCAACAACACGTACATCTTCTGGGCTGCCTTCATGGCCGCCTGGGTGTTCCGGGAACGCCTGCGCCCGCTGACGGTCGCGGGCGGAATTGCGGCGCTGGCGGGAATCGCGCTCCTGACCGGCGTATTCTCGGCCGGCGCCGGCCCCGGGATCTACGATTGCTTCGCCGTCGCCTCCGCGCTCGGCTCGGCCTACGTCGCGGTTGCGATCCGCCAGCTGCACGCGACCGAGCGCACGGCGACCATATTCGGGGCCCAGTGCTCCTATGGCCTCGTCCTGAGCTGCGCCTTCGCTCTCATGCCGGGCGGCTCCGCCTCCGGCGCGCACGCCATGCGGCTCCCGCCCCCCGCATGGGGGCTGGTCCTCCTTTCGGGCGTCTGCGTCGCGGGCGGACAGCTCGCGCAGACCCGGGCCTATCGCGACCTGCGCGTCGCCGAGGGCTCGCTCCTCCAGACGCTTTCTCCGCTCGGAACGGCCTTCGGGAGCGCGATCTTCTTCGGCGAGCAGCTGACGATGCGGGAAATCGCCGGCGCCTCCCTTATCCTTGCGGGGACCGCCGCCGCCGCCTTCCGCCCCCGGGCAGCCTAGCAGGGGTCTATTATGGCAAGAGACCTGCTAAAACCCATCCGTTCCTGTCCGTTTTCACGCATTTCCCCTCCATGTCCCTGCTAGACACCCCTTACGACGTCGAAAAATTCTTCGACGAGATGTTCGGCGCGGACGGGGAGGTCCGGCCGCACTACCGGCGTCTCGCTGAGCGCCTCGGCACCCTTCCCGAGGCCGATTTTCACCAGCACCGGACGGCGGTCGAACTGGCGTTCCTGCGCCGGGGCGTGACCTTCACCGTCTACAACAATTCCGAGGGCACGGAGCGCATCTTCCCCTTCGACCTCATCCCGCGGATCATTCCCGCGACCGAATGGAAGAAGATCGAGGCCGGGCTCATCCAGCGGATCACGGCTCTCAACCTCTTCCTCCACGACATCTATCATGAGCAGAAGATCCTGCGGGACAAGGTGGTCCCGGCGGCGCAAATCCTGAGCGCCCGGCATTTCCGCCGCGAGTTCATGAATTTCTCGGTCCCGCGCGACATCTACGTCCAGATCTGCGGCACGGACCTGATCCGCGACGACGCGGGAAACTACCTCGTCCTGGAGGACAACCTGCGCTGTCCCTCCGGCGCCTCGTACATGATCGAGAACCGGGCGGCGATGCGGCGGGCGTTCCCGACGCTCTTCCAGACCTATCGCGTGCGGCCGGTCGAAACCTACGCGGACAACCTCCTCAAGGCGTTTCTCCACATCGCCCCGCCGAAGAGCGACAAGCCCAACGTCGTCCTCCTGACGCCGGGCGTCTACAACAGCGCGTATTTCGAGCACACCTTCCTCGCGAGGCAAATGGGCATCCCGATCGTGGAGGGGCGGGACCTTGTGGTGCGCGACGCCCACGTGTTCATGCGGACGACCGCCGGCCTCGTCCCGGTGGACGTGATCTACCGGAGGATCGACGACGACTATCTCGATCCCACGGTGTTCCGATCGGACTCCCTGCTCGGCGTGCCCGGACTCGTCGGGGCCTACCGGGCGGGCAACGTCGCCCTCGCGAACGCCATCGGGACGGGGGTCGCGGACGACAAGGTCATCTACGCCTACCTGCCGCAGATCATCAAATACTACCTCGACCAGGAGCCCCTGCTGCCGAACGTCAACACGTACCTCGCCTCGGACCCCTCGCAGCGGAAGTACATCCTGGAGAACATCGGGCGGCTCGTCGTCAAATCCGCGAATGAGGCGGGCGGCTACGGCATGCTCATCGGGCCCGCCGCGACCAAGGAGGAGATCGCCGCCTTCCGCGCGCAGGTCGCCGCCCAGCCCCGCAACTTCATCGCTCAGGATCCGATCATGCTGTCGCGCTCGCCGACCTGGTGCGACGGCCGGCTGCAGGGCCGGCACATCGACCTCAGGCCCTATATCCTCTGCGGCGCCAAGACGATCGTCACCCCCGGCGGCCTGACCCGGGTCGCGCTCCGAAAGGGCTCGCTCGTGGTCAATTCCTCGCAGGGCGGCGGGTCGAAGGACACCTGGGTCCTCCAGGGGGACGAATAGCGCCATGCCGCCCGCCGTCAAAACTCCCGCCTTCCGGCCCCAGGCCACGGTCATGCTCTCGCGCGTGGCGCATTCCCTCTACTGGATGAGCCGCTACATCGAGCGCGCCGAGAACCTGGCGCGGCTGCTCGACGTCAATCTCCAGTTCCTTCTCGATTTTCACGGCGTCAGCGACGCGAGCAAGAAGGAGGAGCCCTGGGGGTCGATCCTCGCCAGCACGGGCGACGAGGCGCTCTTCGAGACGCTCTACAAGAAGGCGGACAGCCGCAGCGTGACCGAATTCCTCGCGTTCGACGCCCGCAATCCAGGATCGATCCTCTCCTCGATCTTCGCCGCCCGGGAAAACGCCCGGATGATCCGCGACCAGATCTCAAGCGAGATGTGGCAGGCGATCAACGAGCTCTACCTGTTCCTCAAGGACCGCACGGCGGCCGACGTGTGGGCCGCGGGGCCGTCGGAATTCCTGAACCACATCAAGCTGGCCTCGCACACGTTCCAGGGCCTGACGGAGGCGACGTACCAGCGCAACGAGGGCTGGGAGTTCATCCAGTTCGGGAAATTCCTCGAGCGGGCCGACAAGACGACCCGCATCCTCGACGTGAAGTACCACATCCTGCTTCCGAGCGCGGTGGACGTCGGCGGGGCCGTGGACACGGCCCAGTGGCAGGCGGTGCTGCGCTCGGCCAGCGCCCTCGAGGCCTACCGCCGCTTCTATGTGCGGGAGATCCTCCCCTGGAAGGTCGCCGAGTTCCTCATCTTCTCCGACTCCTTTCCGCGCTCCCTGCATTACTGCGTCGCCCAGGTCGACGAGTTCCTGCGCCGCATCCTCGGGGAGAGCGCTACCCGGCCGCGCACGGCCGCGGCCCGGGCCTCCCGGCGCCTGCTCGCGGATCTCGAGTCGCTCCCGATCGACGAGGTGCTGGAGGAGGGCCTCCACGAATTCCTGATCGAGGTGCAAAAATCCCTTGACCGCATCGGTGACGAGGTGGTTCAGACAACGATGTTCTATCCCGTCGAATCCGGGTCGGAGGAGCAGCAGCACCAGCAGCAGCAGTAGCTGGCGCGGCGCTCCCCAATCCGGATTCAGTCCGCATGCTTCTCCGTCTCCTCCATCGCACCACCTTCGTCTACGCAGGCAAGGCCCATGACAGCTTCAACGAAGTCCGCCTGCGCCCGATCGACGATGCGACCCAGTCCTGCCGCCGGTACGAATTGCGCGTCGAGCCCGCTGCGCAGTCGCGCGCGTACCGCGACTTCTACGGCAACGAGGTTGAGTATTTCGACATCGCCGCGGGTCACAGCCGGCTGGTCGTCGAGGCCGAATCCGAGGTGTCCACGGTGCCCGACGCGGAACGCCCGCCGATCCCGGAGGCGAGCCTGGCCGACCTCGCCGCCTCGCCCGAGCGCGAGCTGCTCGCCGAATTCGCAGTCTCCTGCCATTACGTGCCCCTCGATCGCGACATCTGGCGAGAGGCGCAGGACGCGCTCGCCGGAGGCAGGAGCGATGTGTGGGGAGACGTCAGGCGGCTTGGGGGGCACGTCCACAGGACGTTCGCTTATCGCCAGAACGTCACCGGCGTCGCCACGCGCGCAACCGACGCACTCAAGCTGCGGGCGGGGGTCTGCCAGGACTTCGCCCATGTGCTCCTCGGCATGTGCCGGTGCCTGGACATCCCGGCCCGGTACGTCAGCGGCTATTTCCTGAACAGCCACCGCCGCCGGGGCGAGGACGAGGCCTCGCACGCGTGGATCGAGGCGTTTGTCCCCGGATTCGGGTGGGCCGCCTACGATCCCACCCACGACCGGGTGGCCGACCATCGCTACGTGAAGGTCGCCGTCGGCCGGGACTACGCCGACATCCGGCCCGTGAGCGGAACCTATCGCGGGGCCGCGACCCGGGAGCTCAAGGTGACGGTGCGTGTGCGCGAGGCGGCCGAGCCGGCGGTTTCGGCCTAATAGGCTGTTTCACCAACGCGGGCTTACCCGGATATTTCATGAACACGGGCTAAGGTTTTTCCTCCTCGATCGCTGCGACGCGGCCCCCGGCGAATTCGACCCGGAAGCGGTCGTGCGGGCGGCGAAGGGGGTAGTCCATGTAGTAGGGGTAGCTGCCCCAGCCGTTCAGGCCCCACCAGCGGTGGTAGTAGCCGCTGTAGAGGATGACGCCGTCGCTGTTCTCGTAGGTGACGTAGTGCCAGACCTCCCCCCGGCCGGCCGCCGTCGTGCGGACAGTGACGCGGTCGGGATCGCCGAGGGCGAGGCGGACGGTCGCCTGCTCCATCCCTACGCCGACTTTCCCCTGCCTGACGAGTGCCTGCTGGTCGGGGGGAAGGCTGGCGAAGAAACCGGGATTCTCCTGGATGCGGGAGCCGACGGTCGAGCAGCCTGCGAGCAAAGCCGCGCCGAGCGCGGCGGCGAAGAAGAGCGGGTTTGTTTTCATGGCGGGAATGTACCACCCTTTGACGCCCGGTTCATCCCCCGGGTTCCCTCGCGTTGCCGATTGCGAACTTGAACTCGGAAGCCCTTAATCAGTAACTCTCAACGGCGCCGGCCCCACCCATGAAAACCTTCTCCATCGCCATCGGCTCCGATCACGCCGGATTCCGCTACAAGGAATCGATCAAGGCGCTCCTTCTCTCCGAGGGGCACACCGTGCGCGATTTCGGCACCGATTCGGAGCAGGCCTGCGACTACCCGGACTTCATCCGGCCGGTCGCGCAGGCCGTGGCGCGGGGCGAATACGAGCGGGGAATCGTCCTCGGCGGCTCCGGAAACGGCGAGGCCATCGTGGCAAACCGCATCGTGGGCGTGCGTTGCGCGGTCTGCTGGAACGAGCAGCTGGCGATCTGGAGCCGCGCCCACAACGACGCCAATTGTCTTTCAATCGGCCAGCGCACCGTCACCGAGGACGAGGCCCTCCGGATCGTGAAGACATGGCTCGTCACCGAATTCGAGGGGGGCAGGCACCTCGCCCGCATCCGCAAGATCGACGGGGCGTGACGGAACCTGCCGCGCCCATGGCCTACCCAGAATTGCCCGGAGTCCTCGCATCGCGCGACCTGCGCCCGGAGGCGCTCGAAGGGGATCCGACGGAGGCGCTGTTTCTCGCCTACGCCTGGATGCACCTCGCCCGGGCGACCGACAACCGCATCCTCGAGCTCTTCCGGCAGGGCCTTATCCGGGGAACGGTCACGGGCGGCCAGGGAAACGAGGCCCTGATCGTGCCGCTCGCGCTTCTCGCGGACAAGGAACTCGACGTCGTTTCGTTCACCCACCGCGATCTCGGCGGCCACCTGATCTGGGGCGGCCACCTCTGCACCCACCTTCACCAGTATTTCGCGAATGCCGCGAGCCCCACCCAGGCGCGCGAAGGCAACATCCATCACGGCGACACCGCGAACCGCTCGCTGCCGATGATCTCCCACCTCGGGGCGATGCTCGGCCCCGTGCTCGGCACGACCGATTCGCAGCGCCGACAGGGAAGGCCCGCGATCGGATTCGCGTTCTTCGGGGACGGCGCCTCGAGCACCGGCGACGTGCACGAGGCCATGAACCTGGCCTCGCTGCTGTCGCTGCCGGTCATCTTCGTCGTTGAGAACAACCTCTACGCCTACTCGACTCCCGTCAGCGAGCAGTTTGCGCCCGGCGTCGAGCTCTGGAAGCGCGCCGCGGGCTACGGGATGGAGGGGATCGCCCTGGACGCAACCGACGCCGAGGAGAGCGCCCGCGTCTTCGCGGCGGCCATCGCCACCGTGCGGGCGACCTCGCGCCCCATGCTGATCGAGGCCCGGGTCGTTCGCCTGCGCGGGCACGCCGCCTACGACACCGGGGGCTACCTCCAGCCCGGCGAGAGCGAGGCGTTCGCGGCCCGCGATCCCCTGCCGAAGCTGCGCTCGCGGCTGGCCGCGGCGGACGCCGCGCGGGTCGGGGCGATCGAGGCCGAACTCGGCGAGTTCATCGAGGAGTGCATCAAGGTCTCGCTTCCCTTTCCGCCGGTGGATCCGGCCGGGATGGAAACGGACGTCTTCGCCCCGCCCGCGCTCCCCATCCACTGGATACCCCGGCTGGATTCCGACGCGGCGGCGGCGGCGCGGGGAGAGGTCCAGCCGGCGTCCGAGCCCCTGACCATGGCCCAGGCGCTCAACCGCGGCCTGCGAAAGATCCTGGCCGAAAGGCCGGAATCGCTCGTCCTCGGTCAGGACATCGGCGCCTATGGCGGCGCCTTCAAGGTGACCGAGGGGCTTCTCGCGGATTTCGGCCGCCCCCGCGTCCTCAACACGCCCCTCGCCGAGAGCACCTGCACGGGCTACGCGATCGGCCTGGCGATAGGGGGGCATCGCCCCATCGAGGAGTTTCAATTCGCCGATTTCGCCACGGAGGCCACGACGCAGATCACCCTGAACGCCGCGACCCTGCATTTCCGCTCGGGAACCCCGTGCCCGCTCGTCCTTCGCCTGCCCTGCGGCGGCGGGCTCACCTTCGGCTCCTTTCACTCCCAGGAACTGGAATCCCTCTTCCTGTCGATGCCCGGCCTCAAGGCCCTCTACCCCAGCACGCCGCAGGACGCGTTCAACGCACTGCTCGCGGCCTACGAGGACGACAATCCGGTGCTCCTCTTCGAGCACAAGGGCCTCTACCGCCGGGGAAAATATCCCGTCGTCTGGGACCCGAATTTCCGCGACATCTGGGAGCCGCGGCGCCTCTGCATCGGCGACTTCGCGACCTTCGTCACCTACGGCGAGATGACGCACGTCGCAACCGAGGCCTGCAACTATCTGGCATCCGAGTACGACGCGGCGATCGATCTCTACGACCTGCGGGCGCTCGCGCCCCTCCAGCTTGACGCCATCGAGGCCTCCCTCGAGCGCACCCGCCGGCTGATCGTGCTTCACGAGGGGCGACGCACGCACGGCTTCGGCGCGGAACTTGTGGCCCGGCTCGTCGAGAGGCATTTCGGCGCCCTCCAGGCGCCGCCGCTCCGCATCGGCTCGATGGACCTGCCCGTGCCATTCGCGCCCGAGCTCGAGGCCGCCTTTCGCCCGAGCAGGGACAAGGTCCTGGACCGCATCGTGGAATGGGCGCAGCTCTGATCGCATGGCGGCCGCAAGAAAGATCCCCCCTTCCCGCTGGGCGCAAATCCGCCTCTTCGCGATGGACGTGGACGGCGTCCTCACCGACGGGACCGTGGCGGTCTCCTCCGACGGAACCGAGTCCAAGCGCTTTTCCGTCCTGGACGGGCTCGGGCTCGGGCTGCTGCGCGACAGCGGCATGCCGCTCGCATGGATCTCGGGACGCGCCTCGGGAGCGACGACCGTCCGCGCGACGGAGCTGAGGATCCCGCACGTGATCCAGGACCGGAAGGACAAGCTGGCGGCCCTGACCGAGCTCGCCGGCCGCCTCGGGCTTGGGCTGGCGCAATGCGCCTACATGGGCGACGACACGATCGACGTGCCGGCCCTGCGCGCGGCCGGGATCGGCGTGAGCGTGCCAGGCGCGGCTGCCGAGGTACTGGCGGCGGCCGGATACGTGACCCGCCGCGCGGCCGGACTCGGCGCCGTCCGCGAGGTCTGCGACCTCCTGCTTGCCGCTTCCGCCTCCCGCACAGGGAACCCGCGGCCAAAACAGGCCACTCATCCCCGATGACATCGCGGGCGCTCCGCCGGCTGGCCCTGGGCGCCGGACTCACCCTCCTGCCCTTCCTGAGGGCGGACGACAGGCAGCCGCCGCCGCTTGTCATGAACGCGCCCGTCAAGAACTGGGCGCTGCCGCTGTTCACGGAGGAGGGCAACCGCCAGATGACCCTGCGGGGGACCCAGGCGCAGGCGATCACGGCGGAACACATAGACATCGTGGACATGAACATAACCGTCTTCTCCCGCGACTCGGCCGAGCGCGTGGACACGATCATCCTCAGCCCGTCGGCCAGCTATTTTCCCCACGAGAACCGCGCCACGGGCCCGGGCCGCGTCCGTCTGATAGACTACCGGTACGCCCTGGAGGTCCAGGGAGACCAATGGGTCTACACCTACGACAGGGATGGGAAAAAGATTTCCCTCGCGAGGAACGTGCAGGTAGTAATCCACGCTCCGCTGCCCGACTTCCTCAAATGAGACTCCCAATAGCCCTGATCGCCGCCGGACTCGCAACCGCCGCGATCCTGCGGGCCGAGGACGCCCCGTCCATCGTCATCGAATCCCGGGGCCCCGCCGAGACGGTGACCACGGAGACCGAGACGACGATCACCTTCCGCGACCACGTCGTCGCGACCGACAAGGACATGCGCCTCGCCTGCGACTACCTGAAGGTCGTCGTGCTGCGCCCCGGGGACGCCCAGGCCGCCCCGGGCCAGTCGGGCAGCTTCAAGTCGCTTCTGGCAACCGGGCACGTGGAGATCACGCGCGGCACCCAGGTTGCGACCTGCGGCCGGGCCGAGGTGTCGGCGCGGGACAATCGGACCGTGCTCAGCGAGAATCCCGTCCTCCATTCCACGGAGGACAACTCATCGGTCGCCGCGTACCGGATCATATTCAACCGCGGCCAGAAGAACGCCGTCTTCGAGTCCGCTCCCGGCCAGTCGGTCCGCGCGGTCCTTCCGCCCATGAAGGAACTCGGCATCCTTCCGCCGGAAAAAGCCGCGACTCCGGCCGAAACCCCGCCTAAATGAGCGAGAATCCGACAACGGCAGCGGGCGCCCCGCCAGCCATCACGGCCTCCTCAATCGAGACCGAGCGGCTCGTCAAGGCCTTCGGGTCTCGGACGGTCGTGGACGGCGTCAGCCTGAGGTTTTCCGCCGGGTAGGTCGTCGGCCTCCTCGGGCCGAACGGAGCCGGAAAGACGACGACATTCTACATGATCGTCGGCCTCGTGCCCGCGACTTCCGGACACGTTCGGCTCGACGGCTGCGACGTCACGCACCTGCGGATGCACCTGCGCGCGAGGCGGGGCATCGGCTACCTCCCGCAGGAGCCCTCGGTCTTCCGCAAGCTGACGGTCGAGGAAAACATCCTCGCGATCGTCGAGGCGATCGGCGTCCCGCGGGGCGAAAGGGCGGCGCGCGTGAGGCACCATATCGGGGAGCTCGGCCTGGACGGGGTGGCCCGCCAGAAGGCGTACACACTGTCCGGCGGCGAGCGCCGCCGCCTCGAGATCGCCCGCGTGCTCGTCACCAAGCCGAAATTCCTGCTGATGGACGAGCCGTTCGCCGCCATCGACCCCATTTCCGTGGCCGAGGTGCAGAAGATCATCCTCGAACTCAAGCGGCGCGGGATCGGCATCGTCGTCACAGACCACAACGTCCGCGAGACGCTCCGGATCGTCGACCGCGCCTACCTCATCCACAAGGGGCAGGTCCTTGCGGAGGGCGCGGCCGCCTCGCTCATCCAGGACGTGCAGGCCCGGAAATTCTACCTGGGTGAGGATTTCAACCTCTGATGCGCCCGCCCACCAGCAGGCTCGCGTTTTCGCCCGTTTTGCGGTGGACTGCCGCGAACCCCCTCCCCGTCCCGAACCGTGCCTAAGACCCCCAAAGCGATCCACGGAATCACCGTCTCCCATTTCCACGAGACGTACCGGGAGAAGCTGCGGATGGAGCTCGTCACCGGTGAGGCCGGCCTCCATCGCCTGATCCGCGAGGGAAGCATAAACCGGCCGGCGCTCGCGCTGACCGGCTTCTTCAAGTATTTCGCGAACAAGCGCATCCAGGTGCTCGGCGCGGCGGAGATGACCTACCTCAAGACGCGCGACCCCGCCGACCAGGTCGCGATCTTCCAGCAGATGGCCAAGCGGAGCGTGCCTTGCCTCGTCCTCACCCGGAGCTATCATCCCACCCATGCCATGCTGGCGGTCGCGCGGGAAATGAACCTGCCCATCTTCCGCACGCCCCTGATAACGATGAACTACGTCAACCTGGCGACGCTGTGCATCGACAACGAATTCGCGCCGGGCGTGATCGAGCACGCGACGACCCTGGACGTGAAGGGCGTCGGCGTGATGCTGCGGGGCGATTCCGGCGTTGGAAAGAGCGAGTGCGCCCTGGCGCTGATCGAGCGCGGCCACTCGCTGGTAGCCGACGACCTCACGGTCATCAAGCTCCTCGACGAGCGCGAGCTCATGGCGTCCAGCCGGCCCCTGAACCGGGGCTACATGGAATGCCGCGGGATCGGCATCATCAATATCGGCGACATGTTCGGTGTGAAGTCGGTTCGCCTCGAGAAGCGCATCGACCTCGTGGTGTCCCTGCGGGAGTGGACGGCCGACGCGGTCGAGGAACGCACCGGGCTCGAGGAGAACACCTACGAGATCCTCGGCATGAAGGTGCCGCATATCGAGCTCTTCGTCCGGCCGGGCCGCGACATAGCCCGCTTGGTCGAGGTGGCGTCGCTGACCCAGGCGCTCAAGAAGATGGGCCACGACCCGGCGAAGGATTTCAACGACCGCCTCATCGCCTTCATGTCGGAACAGGCGGAGGCATCCCCGACCCGGATCAAGCCCGTCGAGCGCGAGGAACGCCTTCCCGGCGAAATGGGGCAAAAATGACATCCCGTCCCAGCGGCCGCCGCGCCGACCAGCTCCGTCCGATCAGCTTTCAGGCCGGAATCGCCCCCAACGCCACCGGATCGGTGCTGGTGCGCTTCGGCAACACCCAGGTCATCTGCGCCGCGGAGATCGAGCCCGGAGTTCCCTCCTGGATGAAGCAGCAGGGAGTCAAGGGCGGCTGGCTCACGGCGGAATACTCCCTCCTTCCCTATTCGACGCTGGAGCGCAAGGCGCGCGACATCAGCCGCGGCAAGCTCGACGGCCGCACCGTCGAGATCCAGCGCCTGATCGGGAGGGCCCTGCGCGCCGTCATCAACCTGGAAAAATTCGGGACGAACACCCTCTGGATCGACTGCGACGTCCTCCAGGCGGACGGCGGAACCCGGACGGCCGCGATCACCGGAGCCTGGCTCGCGGCCCGGCTGGGCGTGCAGAAGCTGCTCGATGCGGGGACCCTCGCCGAGAATCCGCTGGTCGATTCGGTCGCCGCTGTCAGCGTGGGCCTGCTGAAGGGCGAAGCGCTCCTCGATCTCGAATACGTCGAGGACCGGGACGCTGAGGTCGATTGCAATGTCGTCATGACCGCGCAGGGCCGGTTCGTCGAGGTGCAGGGTGCCGGCGAGGAGGCCACGTTCTCGCCCGCCGAGCTTCAGAGCCTGCTCACGCTGGCCGAGAAGGGCCTGAAGGAGCTTTCCTCGCTCCAGGCAGCGTTTCTGGCCCGCAATCTCCTCGGCGGCGGGTGAGCGGCCCGCAGGGGCCGGGCGCCAGGCCAATTTTGATTTGTGGCTGCGGATTCTGCTTGTTTACTTTCCCTTCCCGCCGCTTGTCTCGACGCGAATGCCGCCTCCCCAAAAACCGATCCGCTCCAAATCCGCCTATGTGGTCGCGGCGCTGGTCGTGCTCGGCACGGTGACCTGGCTCGACTTCAAGACGGGCTACGAGATCAGCGTCTACGCGCTCTACGCCTTCCCGATAGCCTGGATCGTCTGGACGGTCAGCATGGCTTGGGGAATGGTCCTCAGCATCCTCGCCTCCGCCGCCTGGCTCTGGGCCGACTTCGCGGACAATCACCATTACAGCCACGCCTGGATCCCGTGGGAGCGGGCGGTGATGAACGGGGCCATCTTCGTGTTCATCGCGTTCAGCTTCGACTTCTTCAAGCGCAACCTCGCGAGCAAGACCCGCCAGGTGAGGGAGCTCGAGGGCATCCTCCCGATCTGCATCGCGTGCAACCGCATCAGCGATCCCAGCGGCAGGTGGACCGATCTGGACACCTACCTGCGCGAGAACAGCGAGGCCAAGCCGGAGCCCAGGCTCTGCCCGGATTGCGCCGGGGCCCGCTACCGTTGAGGAGAGCGACCGCCCCCGAAGGCCACCCATGACCCCGCTTGCCGACAAGGCGCTGCGCATCCTCGCGGCAACCGCAATCATGTCAGCCGTGAGCTGGCTGGACTACAGGACGGGCGACCAGATCGGCCTGCTCGTCCTCTACGCCCTGCCGGTCGCGTGGATCGCCTGGTCCGTCAATTTCACCTGGGCCTTCCTCCTTGGCGCCTTGAACACGGCCGGGCGCATCTGGGCGGATGCGCGATGGCTCCATCATTTTTCCCACGCGTGGATCCCGTGGGAGCGGGGCTGCATGCGCACGATCGTGCTCTCCTTCATAGCCTTCAGCTTCCACCAGTTCCGGCGCGACCTCGACACAAAATCCCTCAAGCTCAGACAGCTCGAAGGCATCCTGCCGGTATGTATCGCCTGCAACCGGATCAGCGACCCCGCCGGCCGCTGGCTCGACCTGGAGAGCTACCTGCGCAGAAACAGCGAGGCCAAGCCCGACGCGCGGCTCTGCCCCGAGTGCTCCGCGATCCGGTACCAGTGACTTCCTTTTTTGCATGAACATCCACGAATACCAGGCAAAGGCCCTCTTTGAGAAATTCGGCATCCCGGTCCCCAAGGGGGCCCCTGCCGCAAGCTCATCGGAGTTCGTCACGGCCCTGGCCGGCCTTCCCGAGGGACCCACCATGGTGAAGTCGCAGATCCATGCCGGAGGCCGGGGAAAGGGCACGTTCACGGACGGATTCAAGGGCGGCGTGAAGTTTTGCAAGACCAAGGCCGAAGCCCGCGAGACCGCCGGCCGGATGCTCGGGAACACGCTTGTCACGGCCCAGACCGGACCGGCGGGCCGCAAGGTCGGAACGGTCTATTTCACCGTGGCCAGCGAGATCAAGCGGGAGTTCTATCTCGCGATCCTGCTCGACCGCGCAAGCTCCCACCCGGTCATCGTCGCCTCGACGGAAGGAGGCGTCGAGATCGAGAAAGTCGCGCACGATTCCCCCGAGAAGCTGTTCAAGGTGCGCGTGGATCCCGCCTACGGCCTGGCCGACTTCCAGGTGCGAGATCTCGTCGCCCGCCTCGGGTTCGGCCCGGGGGAAGCGAAGAACGCGGCGCGCCTCATCCGAAATCTCTACTCCTTTTACTGGGAAAGCGACGCGGCCATGGTGGAGATCAACCCCCTGATCACGACGCCGTTGGGCGACGTGCTGGCGCTCGACGCCAAGGTTTCGTTCGACGACAACGCCCTCTACCGGCACCCGGACATCCTCGCCCTTCGCGATCTCAACGAGGAGGACCCGAAGGAGATCGAGGCCTCCAAGCACGCGCTGAGCTACATCGCGCTCGATGGAAATATCGCCTGCCTCGTCAACGGCGCCGGCCTCGCGATGAGCACGATGGACATCATAAAGCATTTCGGCGGCAATCCGGCCAATTTCCTGGACGTCGGCGGCGGTGCATCCCGCGAACAGGTGGTCGCGGCCTTCAAGATCATCCTCGGCGACCCGAACGTGAGGGGAATCTTCGTCAACATCTTCGGAGGCATCATGGACTGCAACGTCATCGCCACAGGCATCGTCGAAGCGGTCAAAGAGGTGGGCCTGAAGCTGCCTCTCGTCGTGCGCCTCGAGGGCAACAATGTCGCGGCCGGCAAGAAGACGCTGGCGGATTCCGGTCTCACGATCGTGAGCGGGGATTCCATGGCCGATGCCGCGCAGAAGATCGTCAAGCTCGTCGCCTGACCGTAGCTCCGTTTTTCCGCCTTCCGCTTTCCGCTTTTCCTCCCCGCTCCCGATTTCCGCTTTCCGCTTTCCGATTTTCCTACCCGCTCCCCTTTCCGCTTTCCGCTTTCCGCTTTTCAAATGTCCATCCTCGTATCTCCCGAAACCAAGATCCTCGTCCAGGGCATCACGGGCGACTTCGGCGCCCGCCACGCCCGGCTTTCGCTCGATTACGGCACGCATGTCGTCGCCGGAGTCACACCCGGCAAGGGGGGCCAGTTCTTCGAACATGGGGCGCATCGGGTGCCCATATTCAATTCGGTCGCCGACGCGGCCCGCGCGACGGGCGCCACGGTGTCGGCGATCTTCGTCCCGCCGCCCTACGCCGCGGACGCGATCTTCGAGTGCCAGGATGCCGGATTGGAGCTGGCCGTCGCGATCACCGAGGGCATCCCCGTCAGGGACATGATCCGGACAAAGCGCGCCATGCAGGGAGGGAAGACCCGGCTGATCGGCCCGAATTGCCCCGGAATCGTGACCCCCGGCTCGGGAGAGAATTCCCACGGCGGCTGCCGGATCGGGATCGCCCCCGGCTACATCCACAAGCGCGGCCATGTGGGCGTTGTTTCGCGCTCGGGAACCCTCACCTACGAGGCTGTCTACCAGCTCACCGTGAAGGATATCGGCCAGAGCACCTGCGTCGGCATCGGCGGCGACCCGGTCAACGGAACCTCGCACCTCGACGTCATCCGCATGTTCAACGACGACCCCGACACGCATGGAATGATCCTCATAGGAGAAATCGGCGGGACCGCCGAGGTTGAGGCTGCGCGCTGGATACGGGACAACGTAAAAAAGCCCGTTGCCGGATTCATAGCCGGCGCGACCGCGCCCGCCGGACGCCGCATGGGCCACGCCGGAGCCATCGTCGGAGGCGCGGAGGACACCGCGGCCGCGAAAATAGCCGTCTTCAAGGAGTGCGGCATCGAGGTGGCGGTCACGCCGTCGGACATGGCGGACGCGCTCATCCGGGCGGCGCAGGCCCGGGGGATAACGCTGAGCTGAGCTGACCGCATCCGCCTGGCGCATGCGGTCTAGGTTGCGCAATCGGCGTTCTTAGCCCAGGGTATCGGCCATGAGAAAACCCCCTCTTCTCGCCGTCCTGATCGCCTTCCAGTCGTGCGCGGCCCTGGCCGCCGCTGCCGCCGATGCCCCTCCTGTCGTTCCCCTTTGGCCGAACGGGGCGCCGGGGTCCGAGGCCCGGAAGGATGAAAAGGAGATCGTGGGGTTCCACGACAGAAACACCCCTATCGTCTACAACATCCACAACCCGAACCTCACGGTCTATCTTCCAGCGGCGGGAACATCGACCGGCGCGGCGTTCATCGTCGCCCCGGGCGGCGGGCATATGTTCCTGTCGTATATCCACGAAGGTTCGGGCATCGCGGAGTGGCTAAGCCAGCACGGGATCGTCGGAATCCTCCTCAAGTACCGGCTGGCCCGCGATCAGGCGGGCGGATCCACCTACACCGTTGAAAGGGACGCAATGGCGGACGCGCAACGATCGATCCGCCTGGTCCGCAGCCGCGCCGCCGACTGGGGGATCGACCCGACCCGGATCGGCTTCATGGGATTATCCGCCGGCGGAGAACTCGCCGCCCTCGCCAGCACCCGGTTCGACGCGGGGAAGCCCCAGTCGAACGATCCCGTGGAGCGGGTAAGTTCGCGGCCGGATTTCACCGTGCTGATCTACCCGGGGATTCCGCCGGAGAAATTCTCAGTCCCGGCGGACACGCCGCCCGCCTTCATGCTGGCAGCCTTCGACGATGCGCATAACGCGGCGAACCTCGGAGCCATCTTCCTGAAGTACCGGGCGGCAGGGGTGCCTGCGGAACTGCACATCTATAACAGGGGCGGCCACGGCTTCGGCATACGCGACAGGCCCCTCCCGATCACGGGCTGGACGGCGCGGCTCCTGGACTGGATGCGCGATCGCGGATTGCTGCACTGAGCGCGGCGCGTCCCGCGCATCAATCGAACGCGGGGCGCAGCCTTTTCCCCGCGGAGCCGTCTGGCCCGGGTTAGCCCCTCCATGAAGCTCCCGCACCCCGCGCCCGCACTTGTTTCGATCGTCCTGATCGCAGTCGGCTCCCTCGGGGCCGCCGACGCCCCGAAGGGCGTCACCCTCGATTGGCTCGGCGGCGCCGCGCCGTCCGCGCCGGAGGGCGTGAGCTGGGGAGTTCCGTGGCCCGAGGGAAAGCTGCGGAAAGGCGACGCACTCTCCCTGACTTCGGCGGACGGGAAATCCGTGGCCGTCCAGACCTGGCCCCTCGCCTACTGGCCGGACGGCTCCGTCGAATGGTCGGGGCAGGCGATCACCGGGACGGCGGATCTCAAGGGCCCCCTCCGGCTGGCGATCGGCCCCGCGACCGCTCCCGCGACCCCGATCCGGGCCGTCGAGGACGCGAATGGAATCGAAATAGACACGGGCGCAATCCGGGCCCGATTTCCGCGGCGCGGGCCGAACCTGATCGAAGCGCTGTATGCCGGCGGGCGCCTCGTGGCGCAGAATGGGAGGCTGATCGCCGAACGCGAGGACCGCTCCCAATATGCGGATAAGCGCATCATCCGGGAGGAGGATTTCGAGAGCCGCGTGGACGGCGCGGTTCTGGAGCAGGCCGGCCCTGTCCGCGCCGTCGTCAAGGTCACCGGGATGCACGCGTCTGCAAGCTCGGGCCGCGCCTGGCTGCCGTTCACCGTGCGTTTCTATCTCAACGCGGGATCGCCCGCGATCCGGATCGTCCACACCTTCGTGTTCGACGGGGACGAGGACAAGGACTTCATAAAGGGGCTCGGGCTTTCCTTCTCTGTTCCGTTCAGGGAGGAGTTGCAGAACCGCCATATCCGCTTCATCGGCGACGGAGACGGAGCCTGGGACCAGCCGGTGAGGATGCTGCCCGGGTACCGGCCCCAGGCCGGTGGCTCGATCGGGCAGCTCTACGCCGCGCACCTCTCCGGACAGCGGGTGCCCAACCTCGACGGATTCGACCCGCGGAGCCAGGCATCCCTTCTCACCGTCCCGGTCTGGGGCGACGCGCGGCTGGCGCAGCTCGGGCCGAACGGCTTCTCCATCCACAAGCGGACAACGGCGGACGGCTCATGGCTGCACGTCGCGGATGGAAATCGTTCCCTCGGTCTCGCCGTCCTCGCCGACGTGTCCGGCGGCATTGCCGTGGGCGTGAAACATTTCTGGCAGAAGTATCCCGCCTCGATCGAGATCACCGGAGCGGCCGGAGCGGCCGGGCGCCTGACGATCTGGCTCTGGTCCCCGGACGCGGCGGCGATGGACCTCCGCCGCTATGACACCGAGCCGCACGGACTCCTGATAAACTACGAGGACTGGAAACCGGGCTGGGGAACCGCGAAGGGGGTCGCGAACACGGCCGACCTCACGCTGTGGGCCCTGGGCGCCGTTCCCTCGAATTCGGACCTGGTCGCGATGGCCCGGGACGCGAACGAGCCGCCGATCCTCGTCTGCTCGCCGGAAGCCTACCACTCCCTGCAGGTCTTCGGGCACTGGAGCCTTCCCGACCGGTCGGGCCCCGCGGCGGCCTGGGTCGAGGACCAGGTGCAGGGGCTCGTCAATTTCTACGAGGGCCAGGTGGACGAGCGCGGCTGGTACGGCTTCTGGGATTTCGGCGACATCATGCACAACTACGACTTCGGCCGCCACACCTGGCGCTACGATGTCGGCGGCTGGGCCTGGGCGAACACGGAGCTGATGCCGGACATGCTGCTGTGGTACACCTTCCTCCGGACCGGCCGCGCGGACATATTCCGCATGGCTGAGGCGATGACCCGGCAGACGAGTGAAGTCGAGGTCTACCACCTCGGCCCATTCGCGCCTCTCGGATCCCGCCATAACGTGAACCACTGGGGCGATGGGGCGAAGCAGCCGCGGATAAGCCACGCCGCGCTCAAGCGCTTCTACTATTTCCTGACGACGGACGAACGCGTGGGGGACCTCATGAGCGAGCAATTGGACGCCGACCTCACCTACGACAGGCTCAAGAAATACAACGGCTCCCACTACCTCCCGACGCCCGGCGGCGGCGCGCAGCTGCAGAACCCCTCGTCGCTTCCCGCGCCGGGCCCGGAGGCGCTGGCGGCTGCGCCCGCCGACACCCGGCAGCGCACGGCCACGCTCGGCCTCGAGTGGATGTGCTATGCGATCAACTGGAGCACGGAATCGGAGCGCGGCGGCGATCCCAAGTGGCGCGAGCGCGTTCTCGGCGACATGAAGGCGATGGCCGCCGGCATACAGAACGGCAGGCTTCCCGGCCGCTATTTCGACATGATCTTCGGAGGGCCCGAGATCATGTTCCAACTGGAGCCCATGTACGATGTCCCCGGCTTCTGGGCGGGCTGGGCAAATACGTGCGAGGCGATCGGCCGGGAGACGGGAGGCGGCGACATGACGGCCCCGCGCATGCTCGCCTACGCGGCCCACGCGAAGAAGAGCCCCGAACTCGGACTCCTCGCCTGGACAAAACTCATCGGAGATGCCCTGCCCCCGCCCTCGAGTCCGGCCAAGGCTGCCGGCGCGAACCTGCTGAAACCGGTGACCGATCCCGCCTTCCTGGGCGCTCCGGTCGGATGGCAGCTGCACGGCGTGGCCAGTGTCCAATGGGCGCTGAACGCCATCGAGACCAAGGAACTCGCGGGAGAATGGCTGCCGCAATGGGAAGCGGCCCACGCGAAGCCGAAACAATGACAAAAACCGTGCTGGCGGGCCGGCCCGGGATTTCCAACAGTCCTGTGATATGCCCCAAAGCCGAAAGAACGTGCTCCTCGTCGCCAACGGCGACCTCAGGCAATCCGCGAACGAAAAGTGCTGGCCGGCCCAGAACGCGATGGAGAAAAAGCTCGAGTCCATCGTCGCCTCGCTCGGCGCCCGCCTGGAGCGGGCCCATCCCTACAGGCGCTCCGTCCGCCATGGATTCATCGGATCGCAAAAGGAGGGCATGGCCGTGTTTTCGCGGATCGATCCGGAGGCCCCCCTCATCGTCGCCGAGGCGACGTGGCAGTATTCCCACCACCTGCTGGCCGGCCTCATATCCCACCGTGGCCCGATCCTGACCGTCGCCAACTGGTCCGGCACCTGGCCCGGGCTGGTCGGCATGCTGAACCTGAACGGCTGCCTGACTAAGGCGGGGGTTCGCTATTCCACGCTGTGGAGCGAGACATTCGAGGACGGGGATTTTCTCCGGAAGCTGGCGGAATGGCTGAAGACCGGAACCGTGCGGCACAGGACGGCGCACGTCAGGCCCCTCGGAAAATGCACCGTGCCCGCGCGCTCGCGCGCGCTGGCCCGGAAGATCGCGGACGATCTCAGGGTCAGGAAATCCATCATGGGAATCTTCGACGAGGGATGCATGGGCATGTACAACGCCATCGTCCCGGACGAGCTGCTTTTCCCGACCGGTGTCTACAAGGAGCGGCTCTCGCAGTCGGCTCTCTTCTACGCGACGACCCAGGTGGCCGATGCCGAGGCGCGCAAGGTCCTGGCCTGGTACCGGCGCAAGGGCCTGAAATTCCGCTTCGGGCGCAACGGGGCGACGGAGCTCACCGAGAAGCAGGTTCTGCTGCAGTGCAAGATGTACGTTGCCGCCGTCCGCATCGCGGACGATTTCGGGTGCGAGACGATCGGGATCCAGTACCAGCAGGGCCTTAAGGACCTGCTTCCCGCCTCCGACCTCGTGGAGGGAACCCTCAACAACGGAGACCGCCCCCCCGTCCGCAGGGCGGATGGGACGGTCATACGCGGCGGCGAGCCGATCCCCCACTTCAACGAGGTGGACGAATGCGCGGGCCTCGACGCCCTTTTCACCAATCGCGTGCACCGCGCGCTCGGCCAGCCCGTCGAAACCACCCTTCACGATCTGCGCTGGGGCGACTGGGACCGGTCCGGCACGACGAAGGAATACGTGTGGGTCTTCCTGATCTCGGGAAGCGCGCCGCCCGCCCACCACATCGGCGGATGGTCGGGCAGCGATTCCCACAGGCAGCCTGCGATGTACTTCCGGCTCGGTGGCGGCACCCTTCGGGGCATCGCCAAGCCTGGGGAAATCGTCTGGAGCCGCATCTTCGTGGAAGGCGGCCGGCTCAAGATGGACCTCGGCCGCGCCAAGGTGATTTCCCTACCGCGCGCCGAAACCGAGCGCCGCTGGAAGGAAACCACTTTCCAGTGGCCGATCATGCACGCGGTCACCTATGGCGTCACGCGCGACCAGATGATGGCCCGCCACAAGGCAAACCACATCCAGGTCGCCTATGCCCGCTCCGCGGCGGCGGCGGACTCGGCCCTGTACGCCAAGGCGGCCCTCGCCTCCGAATTGGGAATCGAAGTCGCGCTCTGCGGCACCCGGGCCGGCGGCAAGGCGTTTTAGCGGGCAAGAGCGGGGCCCGCACCCGGGCCCCAGCGCAGGAACCGGTTCTTCCACAGGCTCCCGATCAGAAAGCTCCGGCCCATCGCGACGGCCTTCGGAACGTCGCGCCCGCGGGCCAGTTGGAATGCGATCGCCGCCAAAAGCACGCAGCCGGTGCCGTGGGTGTTGCGCGTCGCAATGCGCGGGCCGCCAAACCAGCGTACGCGGCCATCGGGCGTGGCAAGGCAGTCGCGGCAGATCGGGCCCGCCGCATGGCCCCCCTTCACGAGCACGGCGCAGCCAAATTCTTCCGCCAGCCGCGACGCGGCGGCTTCCGCACCCGCGTCCGTCCTAACCTTGGCCCCGGCGAGGGCGCCCGCCTCGGGCCAGTTCGGTGTCACGAGCGTGGCAAGGGGCAGAAGTTCGCGCCGCAGCGCCTTAAGTCCCGAATCGGAGAGAAACCGCGTGCCGCTCGTCGAGCCGATCACCGGATCGACAACGAGGGGAATGCCCGGATGCCGCCTGATCTCGGCGGCGATCGCACGGACAGCGGCCGCCCCCGGAATGAGCCCGGTCTTGATCGCGGCCACGGGATAGTCGCGGAGGGCCGTCCGGATCTGCGCCGCGATCAGGAGCGGAGCCACGGGGCGCCACATCGCGATGCCACGGCCGCTCTGCGCGGTCACGGCGGTGATCGCCGTCAGGGCATATCCCCCAAGGGCCTGGATCGCGCGCGCGTCCGCCTGAATTCCCGCACCCCCCCCGCTGTCGGAGCCGGCAATCGTGAGAATGCAGAGCGGGCGCGTCACCTGCGCCTTTGCCACTCGTCGAAACCGCCGCGCAGGTTCAGGGGATTCCGGAAGCCGTGCCTATCCCGGAGAAGCTGCGCGCCGCGCACGCTCCGGACTCCAACGGCGCAGTACACGACGGTCGGGGCGGCAGGATCAAGCCCGGCCAGCGCCCCTTTGGCCTCATCCCGCTCAAGGAGCCCGAGGGGGACGTGGATCGAGAGCTCGATCGAGCCCATCTCACGCTCCCATCTCTCCCGGACATCGATAAGCTGCGGCGTCGGCACAGCCTTTCGCAGGGAAACGACGTCGATCTCCTCGATCCCCATCACCGGCGCCGCGCACGCTTCCCCGTAACCGTCCGGCGGCAGTTGGGTTATCTCACGGTTGCGCGGATCGGCGGGAAGACTCACGCACTGCGTCGTCATCGCCAGGGCGTCCCAGAGGAGAAGTCGTCCGCTCAGGGGCTCACCGAGGCCCGTCAGGAGCTTTATCGCCTCGCAGGCCTGGCCGGTCCCGATCAAGCCGGGCAGCACGCCGAGGATGCCCGCCTCCGCGCAGTTGGGGACCTCGCCTGCAGGAGGGGGCTCCGGGAAGAGACACCGATACGTGGGGCCGCCCCTCCAGTTGAAAACGCTCAGCTGCCCGGCAAATCCCTGGACGGCTCCGTAGACGAACGGCTTCCCCGCCATGACGCACGCATCGTTGACCAGGTATCGCGTCGGAAAGTTGTCCGAGCCGTCGATGACGACATCGCAGGCTCCCACGAGATTGAGCGCGTTAGCCCGGGAAAAGCGCCCCACCCGGGGCTCGATGACGATGCCCGAATTGAGTGCGGAAAGTCTGCGGGCGGCGACCGCGGCCTTGAACTGGCCGATGTCCTGCTCGGTATACAGCACCTGCCTTTGGAGATTCGAGGCTTCGACCCGGTCGGGGTCGATGACGAGGATCCGCCCGACGCCCGCAGCGGCGAGATAGAGGAGCGCCGGGCAGCCCAGGCCGCCCGCGCCAATGACAAGAACGGTTCCCCGGCGCAGCTTCTCCTGCGCCGCCGGGCCGAAACCGGCCAGGATGAAATGCCTCTGGTAGCGCTCGCGCTCGGTGGGATTGAAGGCCGCGCTCATGATATGAGCTCCTTTGCAGGCTGGCTGCCATCGTAGGTGGGATCCCAGTCTTTCCAGACGGGCTCGTAGCCCTGGCTCCTCAGGAACGAGGCCACCTCCCCGGGGCTCCTCGGGTCGTCTATCGCGAACTGCTCCAGGGAATCCGGGGCGCTGGCGTAGCCGCCGGGATTCGTCCGGGAGCCCGCGCTCATCGCCGTGAAACCCAGCCGGAACGCGCGGTCGCGGAAGGCCGCGCTTTCGCGGGTGGACAGGGAGAGCTCGGCCTCGGGGCTGAGCAGGCGGAGCGCGCACGCCGCCTGCACGAGATCGCGCTCGCTGAAGGGCACCGCATCGTTTGACGGGTGCCCTGGCTGCTCGTGCGGCCGAAGCCGCGGAAATGAGATGCTCGTGCGGGCGCGCCAGTAGCGCTGCTCCAGGTAGCGGATGTGCAGCCCAAGAAACCACGCGTCGGCCCGCCAGTCGCTGAGCCCGTAGAGGGCGCCGAGTCCGATCTTCTTGATCCCGGCCGCGCCCAGCCGGTCCGGCGTCGCAAGTCGGTAGGCAATGTCCGCCTTCGGCCCGCTCAGATGGTGGCGGCTGTAGGCGGCGGCATCATAGGTTTCCTGATAGACGAGAACCGCGCTCAGTCCCTCGCCGGCAAGCGCGGCGTAGTCGGCCTGGTCGAGAGGCTGCACCTCGATCGACAGGCTGGAAAAATAGGGGCGCAGCAGGCGGAGCGCGTTTGCGAGATAGTCCCGGCCCACCCGGCCCGTCTCACCCGTCACGAGCAGGACGTGATCGAAGCCCAGCGCGCGGAGGGCCTCCGCCTCCGCGACGATCTCGGCGTCGGTCAGGACTTTTCTCGGAATCCGGTTGAGCGCGCTGAACCCGCAATAGGTGCAGACGTTCGCGCAGGCATTCGAGAGGTAGAGCGGCGCGTAAAGCTGCATCGTCCTCCCGAAACGCCGGACCGTCAGCCGGCGGCTCGCCTGGGCCATCTCCTCGAGGAAGGGAGCCGCGGCGGGAGAAAGCAGCGCCCCAAAGTCGTCGATGCCGAGCCCGCGGCCCGCCCGGGCCATCGCGCGCCTGACATCCGCCTCGGTGCTTCGGGAGATCTTCTCCCCCACGGCGCGGAAATCGTGCTGCCGCCAGATTTCGACAAAGTTCATGGGGACGAAATCAGCCGGCCTCCGTGAGGAACTCCGTGAGCGGCGAGGTCGCGCGCACCTCGGATTGGAGGCCTGCCAGGCCGGCCTCCCACGCGAGCCGGCCCGCCTCGACACCGAGCCGGAAGGCTCCGGCCATGCCCACGGGATCGGCGGCGGCCGCGATGGCGGTGTTCACGAGGACTGCGTGCGCGCCCATCTCGAGCGCCGCGGCCGCGTGCGACGGAGCGCCGAGGCCCGCGTCGACGACCACGGGGACGCGGCTCTGCGCGAGGATGATCTCAAGGAAGGCCCGCGACTCGAGCCCGCGGTTGCTCCCGATCGGGGCGCCGAGCGGCATCACGGCCGCGGCGCCCGCCTCCTCGAGCCGCTTGCAGAGCACGGGATCGGCGTGCACATAGGGCAGGACGACGAAACCGCGCTTCACGAGCTCCTCGGTGGCGCGGAGCGTCTCCACCGGATCGGGCATCAGGTATTTCGGATCGGGATGGATCTCGAGCTTCAGCCAGTTCGTCTCGAGGGCCTCCCGGGCAAGCTCGGCTGCGAGCACGGCCTCCCGGGCATCGCGCACGCCCGACGTGTTCGGCAGCAGGCGATAGAGTCCGAGGTCAAGGTGGGCGAGGAGGTCGTCGGCCGCGCCGTCCGTCCGCACCCGCCTGAGGGCGACCGTGACCAGCTGCGTCCCGGAGGCGGCGAGACTCGCCCGCATGAGCGCGCTCGAGCTGAACTTGCCGGTTCCGACAAAGAGCCGGGAGGAGAATTCGACGCCGGCGATGACGAGGGGTTTCGCGCTCATGACAGGGAAAGGGCTTGCTCGAGCGGCACCGGCCAGGCGTCCAGGAATCCCCGGACGTTTTCGTCGATCCGGTCACCGCGAAGGAGCGCGGAGCAGACCGCGGTCCCTGCGACTCCCAGTCCCCGGAGCCGCGGCACATCGGAGACCTCCACTCCGCCGATCGCCCAGGCGGGAATGCCGCCCAGCATCCCGACGAGGGAGCGGATGCCGTCGAAGCCCCGGAGCGGGGCCAGCTCCTTCTTCGTGCGCGTGAACCGAAGGGGGCCCACGCCCACGTAGTCCAGGCAGCCGGCCTCGACCGCGCGCGTCGCGTCCGCATCGGTGTTGACCGTTCCGCCGAGGATGGGCCCCGGACCGAGGTGGCTCCGGGCCTCCCGCCAGCTGAGGTCCAGCCTGCCGAGATGGACACCGTCGGCTCCAGCCTCGAGGGCGATGTCGATACTGTCGTTGACGATGCAAACGGCGCCGTGCGCCCTGCAGACGGACACCGCCTCGCGGGCCGTCGAAAGCCATTCCCCGCGCGGAACGTCCTTCATCCGCAGCTGGATCCAGCGGACTCCGGCCGCGCAGAGCCGGCGCACCTGCTCGGCGTGCCCCAGAGGTCCGCCGTTCTGTGTGATGGCCATGAGGGGAAACCGCCGGTGTGCTTCGAGGGCCATGGCGGATCAGCCTCCCTGCGTGGCCTGAATGACGAGGACGCGATCGTCCGTGGCCAGCGGGCGGCTCGCCCAGTCGGCGCGCGCAACGACGGAGCCGTTCACCGCGACCGCGACTCCCCTGCGCTCGGCGAGTTCAAGCTCGCGGAGCAGGGCGGAGACGGTCGCACCGGAGGCAAGGCGATGGGGCCGGTCGTTGATCGTGATCGTCGATTCGCTCACGGCTTCGCCTCCAGGTAGATCTCCCCGCCCGCCTCCCGGAATTCGCCGGCCTTGGCCTTGAGGCCCGCCTCGACCGCCTCGGCATCCCCGAGCCCCTGCTGCTCCGCGTAGCGGCGCACGTCCTCCGTGATCTTCATCGAGCAGAACTGCGGGCCGCACATCGAACAGAAGTGCGCGGTCTTGGCCCCCTCCTGCGGGAGCGTGGCGTCGTGGTACTCGCGGGCGCGCTCGGGATCGAGCGAAAGATTGAACTGGTCCTGCCAACGGAACTCGAACCGCGCCTTCGAGAGCGCGTTGTCGCGGTACTGGGCCGCGGGATGCCCCTTCGCGAGGTCGGCGGCGTGTGCGGCGATCTTGTAGGCGATGACGCCCGCGCGGACGTCATCCCTGTCCGGCAGCCCGAGATGCTCCTTCGGGGTCACGTAGCAGAGCATCGCCGTCCCGTGCCAGCCGATCATGGCCGCGCCGATCGCGCTCGTGATGTGGTCGTATCCGGGAGCGATGTCGGTCGTCAGGGGCCCCAGCGTGTAGAAGGGCGCCTCGTGGCACCACTCGAGCTGCTTCACCATGTTCTCCGCAATCATGTGCATGGGAACATGGCCCGGGCCCTCGCACATGACCTGGACGCCCCGATCCCAGGCGCGGAGGGTCAGCTCGCCCTGGGTCCGCAATTCGCCGAACTGGGCCTCGTCGTTCGCGTCCGCGATCGAGCCCGGGCGGAGCCCGTCGCCGATCGAGAAGGAAACGTCGTAGGCGGCCATGATGTCGCAGATGTCGTCCCAATGCGCGTGGAGGAAGTTCTCGCGGTGGTGCGCGAGGCACCACTTGGCGAGGATTGAGCCGCCCCTGCTGACGATCCCCGTCATCCGGCGCGCGGTCAGCGGGATGTACCGCAGGAGCACGCCGGCGTGGATCGTGAAGTAATCGACGCCCTGTTCGGCCTGCTCGACCAGAGTGTCGCGGAAGATCTCCCACGTCAGGTCCTCGGGGCGCCCTCCGGCCTTTTCCAGGGCCTGGTAGATCGGGACCGTTCCCACCGGGACCGGGCAGTTGCGCAGGATCCACTCCCGCGTCTGGTGGATATTCCTGCCGGTAGACAGATCCATCAGGGTGTCGCCGCCCCATTTGACGGACCAGCGCATCTTCTCTACCTCCTCCTCGATCGATGAGGCGACCGCGGAATTGCCGATGTTCGTGTTGATCTTGACGAGGAAATTCCGGCCGATCGCCATCGGCTCGAGTTCGGGGTGGTTGACGTTGCACGGGATGATCGCCCGGCCGCGCGCGACCTCGTCGCGGACGAACTCCGGCGTGATCTCCCGCGGAATGGCGGCGCCAAGGCCCTGGCCCGGGTGCTGGCGCCACAGGGAATTGCGCGGGCCGTCCGCGGTCATCTCGAGGAGCTCCCGCGCGCGCTGGAGCTTTGTGTTCTCCCGGATCGCGACGAACTCCATCTCGGGCGTGATCTTTCCCGCGCGGGCGTAGTGAAGCTGGCTCACGCGACCGCCTGCCCTGGCCCGGAGGACCGGGCGGTCGCCGCGGTCAAAGTAGCGGAATGGATTGCGCCGGCCCTCAGCCTCGGCCTGCCTCCGGTGGATTTCCGAGAGGTAGCCGTCATCCCCAGGCTGCACGGAGCGAGCCTCGGCCTCCTCGACGTCGCCGCGCTCGCGGATCCACGCCGCACGTATCGGAGGCAGCCCGCGGGTCGGGTCCCCATGAAAGTCGGAATCGCCCCACGGCCCGGACGTGTCGTACACGCGCACCGGCTCGTTCGGAATCTCGGTGCCGTTCGGCAGCCGCGTCGGGGAGAGCGCTATCTCGCGCATCGGAACCAGCAGGTCCGGACGGGAGCCGGCTACGTGAACCCGGCGCGAGGCCGGAAGGAGGCTGTGGCCTGAGGCGGCACTTGCTTCGTCGGAGGTGGGCATGGGATGGGTCCTGGCGTTGGCGCCTGGCTTCGCCGGCGGGCTCCCAGCTCCACCCGCTTTCGCGGACGGCCCGGTTTTCCCTACGGCGTTGTCAAACGCATCAGGTTCGAAGAATTCGGGGGCGGGTCGCGCCCCCGTCTCAGCCCGGCGCCCCGGGCTCTCCTAAACGAGGTCACTGACTGAAGCATCGGTGCGGCGGGTTTTCAACAGCCTTTTATATGACACAAAATCCGCTGGACGGATTCCCCGGATCGCGCAGGATATCCCCCGCATCAGGAACGAATCGGCCCTAAAAAGCCGGTTCTGCCAACCGGGCCGGGAGCGGCCACGGTGGATCGGGCGAAAGCCCGGATGTGCGGCGCCACGGGGCTCCGAACCAAAGCGCTCCCGAAGACGACAGCCGACCTGATGCCCAGGTCGGCTTTTTGTTTTCGAGCCTGATGCGCGATAACTCCAACACAGACATCACGCATCATGAGCACGACCACACAGATACCCAGCATCCGAATCCGGGAGGAAAACCCGCGCCATCATCTCTGGAACAATCACGGGACGTGGTTTCTCCATTATACGATCCATCCCACACCCTTCACCAAGGAACGTATCCGCCGCTCCCTAGGAACGAAGGACTTGGGGACGGCATGCCGGCGCAGGGACGCATTCTTTGCCACCCTGGCCGGCCGACTCACGGGTGCGGCGCCGCCCGTCTCGGGGGGACTCGCCGCGTGAAGGGGCAGCCTACCTTGCCGGCTGCTGCGCAGCCGGAGCGCTCAGGGCCCGGGCAGCGACCGCTATCTGGTCGAGCGCGTTCTGCGCAAGGCTCAGCCGAGCGGTGACGGCGGCGTTCTGCTGCCTGAGCTGGTCGAGGTCCTGTGCCTGCGCCTTGAGCGCCTGGTTTTCGGACACGAGCGCGTTTAGCCTGGCGGACTGCTCCTGCGCCGCCTTGTCCCCGGCTGCCACCCGGTTCTGAAGGTTGGCGAGGTCCAGCTTGGCCTGGTCGGTCGCCTGCTGCATCTGCGTGACCATTGAAGCCAGGGTTACATTGTCCTTGATGGACTTGTCCTTGGAAGCGGTGAACTCCTGTACCTGGCTCGAAAGGCTCGCGTTCTCCGACTTGAGCGCGGCGTCCTCGGCCCCCTTTTCATCGAGAAGCGCCTGGTTGGCCGCCGAGAGGGCCCGGTTCGCCGCCGTGGACGCCTTCAGCTCGGCGGAAAACGCCGCGAACTTCTGGTCGAAGTTCCTGTGATCCTCGTCCCGCTGCGCCTCGAGGAGCCGCACCTGTTCCTGAAGCGTCTGGTTCGCCAATTGCAGGGCGGCCGCGGACAGGCCGGCGGCGCTTGATCCCTCCGGAACCTGCGATGCGCTTTGCTTCATCGCTTCCAGGTCGTGCTGGAGCCCGTTGTTCCGTGCGGTGAGGTCGGCGATGAGCTTGCCCGCAGCGTCAAGCTGCGCGCTGAGCTTGGCAAGCGCGCCGGAATCGGCCGCCGGCTGCGCGGCGCTCGCATGCTTCAGCTCGTCCATCTGGGCGTTGAGCTGCTGTGTGCGGGCCTTGAAATCCTCCCGGGCGGAATCGAATTGGATCTGAAGTTCCGCCGTCTCCTGCCGGGCGGCGGCGAGATCCTTGTCCTTCTGGACCGCGTCCAGCCGGAGCTGCTTGACGAAGGCGTTGTCCTCGGGAGCGGGAGCCGGGGCTGCGGGTTTGGCCAACAAGGCGGCGATCCGCGCCTTGAAATCCTCCTGGGCCGAGTCGAACTTGACCTGCAACTCGGCCGTTTCCTGACGGGCGGCGTCAAGATCCTTGTCCTTCTGGGCGGCATTCAGGCGGAGCTGCTTGAGCGCGGAGTCATCCTGCGGCGGGGGAGCCGCCGCAGCCTTTGCGGAGAGCTCCGTAATCTGCGCCTGAAGCGCGGTCTTGTCGGAAGCAAGGGCCTGCGCCGAGGCGCGCGCATCGGCGAGCGCCTTGGTCAGGTCGGCGATCTTCGCCTCGGCGTCTGCCGATCCGGAGGCCTTCTGGCCGGGTGCCGGGCTCCCGCCCTGCTTCGCAAGGGCATCCTGGGCACGCCTCAGCTGCCAATCGAGCCTCGAGAGCTCTATGATGGAACGCTTCGCCTCGGCATTGAGTCCCGCGTTGTCCTGCTGCAGCTGGCTGAGGCGATTCTGGAGCTCCGCGGCGGCAGGCGCGGCAACCGCGTCCTTCATGGCCGCCTGCGCGACGGCGAGGCGCTGCTCGAGCACAGCCTTCTCGCGCTGGAGAGCCTGCAGGGCGTCGAGCGCCCGGGCGTTCTCGGCGCGCAATTGGTCGAGTTCGCCGCCCCCGGGGGCGGCGCCCTGGCCGACGGCGGCCGGTGACGCTACGGCGGCGGAAGCTGCCGCAGCAGCGCGTCCGGTGGCACCGCCCAAGGCGACGAGCCTGAATTTCCCGGCGGCGAAACCCTGGGAAGCCGCGGCGCCGTACCAGGTCTTTGCCTGGTCCAAATCCTTCGCGACGCCCCGGCCGAGTTCGTAGGCCAGGCCGAGGTTGTACTGGGCCTCGGGCAGGCCCTTTTCCGCGGCCTGCCGAAACCAGAGCACGGCCTCGAATAGGTCCTTCCCAACGCCCCGGCCCTCCGCGTACATGTTGCCAACATTGAATTGCGCCTGCGCAACCCCCTGCTTCGCCGCCTGCAAATAGTAGCGGAAGGCGGTCGCAAGGTCCTGCGAGACGCCGTGGGCCGATTCGTACATCAGCCCGATATTGTACTCGGCGAGGGAATCGCCCGCGGCGGCCGCCTGCTGGTAGGATTGCAACGCCTTGCCAAAGTCCTGGGGAACCCCCTGCCCGCTCGCGTAGGCCGTCCCGAGCGCGGTCAGCGCGCCGGGGTCTCCCTGCTTCGCCTGGGCCTGCACGGCAGCAATGTCGATTTGGGCGTGCGCCGGCACGCCCAGACAGACGGCCATTGCAGCGGCAAGAAAGAGTCCGCGCGGAAGTAACCTAAGCCGGGGGGCAAACGGGCGTCCCAGAAAATCATGCATGGTTCCTGATGACATGGGGGCCAGGTGAGATCAAGGTCGCCTTCCGGTGGAAATACGTAGGGTGAAGCCCGTTACGGGACCTTCAGCCGCTGGCCCGGCCGGAGGCCCTCCTCATCGGCCAGAACGTCGCGATTGGCTTCGAAGATCTCGCGCCAGCGAAGCCCGGTCCCATAAAACCTGAAGCTGATGAGCGTGAGCGAGTCTCCCGGCTGGACGAGATAGATCCGGGGCGCGACGGCGGGCGCAGGAGAAGCGCTGGGGGGCGCCGCGGCCTGCACGACTCTCTGGCTGAGCGCCAGGACCGACTGAATCGTCGCGAGCTGGCCGCGGGCCTGGTCGGCCTCCCTTTGCGCCGCCTCCGCCCTGCCCTGGACGGACGCCAGCTGATCGCGCAAGACCGGGAGGGCCTCATTGTCCTTTTCGACGGAGGCGAGCTGCGCAGCCAGCCCATCGCTCTTTCCCGTCGATTCCCTGGCCTGCGCCTGCAGCTTGGCGTTGTCATCGGCCAGGGTTTGGAGCTGGCTTTCGGCCGCATCCAACCGCTGCTGCAAGGCCGCAATCTGCTGATTGTCCTTTTGCGCCGCCGCGAGCTGCGCGGCAAGCCCGTCGATCTTTTCAGCGAGCTCTTTCGCCTGGGCCTGGAGCCTTTCGCGGTCCGCTGCCAGGGCCTCCGCCCGGACTTCCGCGGCTTTCAGTTCGCCCTGAAGGAGAGGCAGGCGCAGGTTGTCCTTGTCGGCGGCGTCGAGCCGCGCGGAAAGCGAGCCGTTCGCGCCAGTCAACTCCACAACCTTCGTCCGGAGTCTTTCGCCTTCCGCGGCCGAGGCCCTGCCACGGCCTTCGGCCGCATCCGCCCGCTTCTCCAAGTCCGGAATTTTCTCATCGGCCTTTTCCGCCACCGAGAGCCGCGCGGCGAGCGCGTCCTTCGTTTCAGCCGCTTCCTTCACCTGGGCCCGGAGCTTCTCATTGTCGGCGGCAAGGTCCTTCGCCCATCCCTCGGCGGATTCCAGTTTCCGCTGCAAAAGCGGGAGCCGCTGATTGTCCTTTTCGGAGTCGGCCAGCCGCGCAGCCAATACATCGACCTTTGCGGCCAGATCCTTTGCCTGCGTCCGCAGCCTTTCGTTCTCGGCGGCCGTATCCCGGGCGTTCGAGAGACCACGAACGACCTCCTGCGCCAAAGCGGTATTGTCTTTTCCCAAATCGACGGCACCCGCCGCCCCCGCGCCAGGAGGAGGGGCGGGTACGGCCCTGGGGCTTTGCGCCAAGACCCTGGCTCCGGCAGCCGCGATCTGCGCCTCGGTGAGCTGCCGCCCGACCAGGTCCCGGTTGTGCGGAGGCATCCCGCCATCAACCGCAAGGGAGAGCCAGAAGTAGGCCTCGACCAGATCCGGCGGCCCGACGCCGCGGCCTGCCGCCATCGCGATCCCATATTCGTTCTCCGCGGGCGCAAAGCCCTGCAGGGCGGCTGAGCGGAGAAGCCCGGCGGCGCCCGCGGGATCCGGATCGGAGCCGCGCCCTTCGCGAAGCATGAGGGCAAGGTTGTAGGTCGCCCGCACGTCCCCTTGGGAGGATGCGGCGCGGTACCATTTCTGAGCCTCCGCATCGTCCCTTGTGACGCCCCGCCCAAATTCGTAGGCGAGCGCGAGATTGTACTGCGCCTCCGGCAGCTTGTTCGCGGCCGCCTGCCGGAGCCAGAGCACAGCCTCGAAGGGGTCCGCACGAACCCCCCGGCCGGTAGCATACATGTTGCCGAGGTTGAACTGGGCCTGAGCCAGCCCTAGCAGCGCCGCTTTCTGGTAATGATGAAACGCGGCCTCAAGATCCTGGGGGGCGCCGCGCCCCGCCTCGCACATAAGGCCGAGGTTGTACTCAGCCGGCGCGTACCCGGCCTCCGCGGCCCGGCTGAAGTAATCCCGGGCCTTGGCGAAGTCCTGCGGGACGCCCTGCCCTCCCACGCTGGCGGTCCCCAAGGCGGTCAGAGCGGCGGGATCTCTCCGGTCTGCCTGCGCAGCCAGCGCTTTTACGTCGGGGACGGCCGCCAGGTCCGCGGCCGCCGGATTCCACGCTGCCAGGGCAATCAAGAAGGCAAGGAACCGCGCACCTCGGTAGAGTCCGCCGGAAGACGCGCCTCGCGAGGTCATTTTTCAAACGGACCCGGGACTAATCGACGACACGGCAGGGCAGAAGCGCCGCATCCTGCATGCCATGGATGATCTTCTTGTCCGGCGGACAGAAGGTCGCGAGCGCGCCCGAGAGCCGGGCCTGGCCGTCCACGACGAAGTAGTAGGGGCAGAGCCGGACGCGCCCCTGCGCCTCGACCACGGCGGCCGCGTCCTCCCCCGGGGAATCCGGCCGGTACACCGGATGCTCGAGGCGGCGCGGCTTCTGATAGGTCTGGAGTATGTGCGGGTGCGTCGGCGCCATCTCGACCGCCCGGTTGACGCCCTCCGTCCATTCCTCGCGGGAAGAGTCGCTTCCCAGGAGCACGCTGCGCGCCCCCCCAGGCGGTCTCGTGAAATCCGCTGATCTTGATGATGAGG